>DPZM01000163.1 GCA_003535955.1 Lachnospiraceae bacterium
GTCCACAGGGACTTGTCCTTCCTGCCCATGTTGTTGCTTATCACCGCATTGGCTGCATCAAGTATTGTCTGGGTAGACCTGTAATTCTGCTCAAGCTTTACTACCGCCGCATCTGGATAGACCTTCTCAAAATCAAGTATATTCCTGATATTGGCACCCCTGAACTTATAAATTGACTGATCGTCATCGCCCACAACACAGATATTGCGGTACTTATCCGCCAAGAGCTTAATAAGCTCGAACTGGACAGTGTTCGTATCCTGGTACTCATCCACCATGATATACTTGAACCGGTCCTGATAGGATTCAAGTATATCGGGCCATGCCTTAAAGAGTTCAACCGTTTTAAGAAGGAGGTCATCAAAGTCAAGCGCATTGCTCTTCTTAAGCTCCTTCTCGTATTCGGCATAAACCCGTGCCACCTGCTCCATGCCATAATCACCGGCAGCTTCAAGCTTAAGGTCCGCCGCTGTCATGAGCTCATCCTTGGCATGGGATATGGCTGATAAAAAGGCCCTCTCAGGCATCTGCTTGGTATCGATCTGAAGGCGCTTGCAGATACCCTTCATGACCGTTTTGGTATCATCGGTATCATATATCGTGAAGTTGGTATCATACCCTATCTTATCGATATATCTTCTGAGTATCCTTACACAGGTTGAGTGGAATGTGGCCACCCATATACTCTCGGACCCATAGCCCACCATATCATCAACACGCTGGCGCATCTCACCCGCGGCCTTGTTGGTGAAGGTTATGGCCAGTATATTCCATGGATTCACGTTACAGTCCTCTATAAGATAGGCTATCCTGTTGGTGATGACTCTTGTCTTACCCGAGCCGGCACCCGCCAATATAAGAAGCGGCCCCTTGGTATGAAGGGCCGCTTCCTTCTGTTTATCGTTAAGCATATCTATTACGTTGCTCATTCTTCCTGTTCCTTAAGCCTTCCCAGTACCATGTCATATCCGTCATTGCCGTAGTTGAGCGAACGGTTCACACGTGAGATGGTGGCGGTAGATGCGCCTGTCTTCTCGGCTATCTCGATATAGGTCTTCTTCTCACGCAGCATTGTTGCAACTTCAAATCTCTGAGACAATGATAATATCTCGTTTATGGTACATATATCTTCAAAAAATATATAACACTCTTCCCTGTCTTTAAGCTGCAGTATAGCATCAAGCAGATGGTCCACAGACTCAGTCCTTATTTTCGGGTTCATTGCTTCCTCCTAAGATGTAATGCCAAGTCTCTCAAAAAGCTTATGCAGTGATCCCCCGTCAAGGATCAGAAGCATATGACTGGTCAGCTTCTCATCACCCATAATAAACTGCTCATCCACAACAAGTATCTTATCACCAACCTCAGCATACTCCTTAAGAGGTATCTGCAATATCTCTTCAATGGTATTGACATGATACTCGGGGGTCATTATATCAACCTTCATGTTCGAGAGGGATGCAAGCGCATTGGCATAAGCACCGGATGTTATGTTACCCATCTCAGACAAAACGGACAGATCCATATCATTAAGATCGTTCAGTGTATCAAGTTCCTTGGGATAAAAGGTATTGATTATCCTCTCGGCAAACTGCTTCTTGACTATATGAAACATCATTCCCGTAAGGTCTTCCTTAACTCCGATCCTGATACCGAGAACCTCACTCTCTCCACCGCCAAGAAATTCCTTAACGGATTCAAAATCAAGAAACCTGATACTGGGAACAGTCATATCGACAAAGGTATTAAGCAGCATCGCAAGTGCCGTACAGGCATTACCCGACCCGATATTGCCTATTTCCTTGAGAACATCTATCTGCATTGCACTGAACTTGTTATAAGTACCCATACGCGATAATCCTTTCAGAAAAGATATACTTTAGTCTACCATAATTTCACAGTACAATCAATGATTATACAAGCTTATATATCTAAAAAATGCATGATGCGATGGGTAAATTTACATGTAATATTGTCACTTCATCCATTGCCTCATAAGGAAAACCTTACTATACTAGAACGTAATCAGCAGATCGGCTTATTCCGTTAAAACAGAAAGGTCCAAACATGGAATCATATATTTTCTTTAAAAATCTCGCGATAATAATTATATTTGCAAAGGTGTTCGGTATTCTTGCACGCAGGCTTAAAGCGCCTCAGGTAGTTGGTGAGATCATAGCCGGACTTATCATCGGCCCCAGTCTTCTGGGTCTGGTGGAACCCACTGAATTCCTTAATAAGATGGCGGAGATAGGCGTTGTTCTCCTTATGTTTTCGGCAGGACTCGAAACCGATCTTAAGGAGCTGATGAAGACAGGCCCCATTGCCTTTCTTATCGCCTGCGCCGGGGTATTCTTGCCCTTAGGAGGCGGATGTCTTCTTCATATGGCCTTTTACGGATTCAACCCCATACACAATCCCCACTTTGTAACCTCGCTTTTTATCGGTGTTATCATGACTGCTACCAGTGTAAGCATCACTGTCGAGACTCTCAAGGAACTCGGATATTTAAAGAGCCGTGTGGGAACCACAGTCCTTGCCGCAGCAATAATAGATGATATCATAGGCATCATAGTTCTGACCTTCGTGATCGGAATGAAAACACCTGATACGGGCATGGGACATGTAATATTCGAAACTCTTCTCTTCTTTGCTTTTTCGGGTGTTATCGGATTCCTGTCTTACAAGGCCTTCAAATGGGTAGACAAAAAATGGCCACACACCAGGCGTATTCCTATTGCCGGGCTTGCTTACTGCTTTGCCTTTGCTTATATAGCCGAGAGATACTTCGGTATTGCCGATATAACCGGTGCTTATTTTGCCGGTATAATTCTATGCTCCATCAAGGATTCGGACTATATAGCCGAGAAGATGGATATAAATTCATATATGCTCTTCGGACCTGTATTCTTCGCAAGTATCGGTCTTAAAACGGATATTGCCGATTTTTCGGCTCAGATCCTGTGGTTCTCCATTGCATTCGTTCTCGTGGCACTTTTAACAAAAATAATCGCCTGCGGAGCCGTTGCAAGATTATGCAGGTTCTCCGTAAGCGATTCTTTAAAGATAGGTGTAGGTATGATGACAAGAGGGGAGGTTGCCCTGATCGTATCCCAAAAGGGCTTGTCGGTAGGTCTTCTCAAACCTGTTTACTTCACGAGCGTCATCCTTCTTATAATAGTCTCTTCCATCGCTACTCCGATACTTCTTAAGTACCTCTTTACCCGTTCCGCATCGCAAGCATCATCGCAATCTGGAATGACAAAAGTGTAAGATACATTATATCATCTTCATCCATACGGCTGACCACAAGTCCGTATACCATATCCTCATGGTTTATATCAACGAAACAGTAGCGGTCACTCTTATCATCCTCGTACTCGGAAGTATAATACAGTACAGTCTTTTCTTCCGTGACCACGGGGCGATCGTCTTCGGGATAGATTTTTATCCCGTTCTTTCCCGTACTGGAAGCCGCCAGTCTCATTACTCCGTCTCCGAATTTCCCCGTACCATCCTTACGATCCATCGGCGTATCATACAGGAATATGTATATATCCGATTTATCGGCATATCTTATTTTCTCAAATGCTGCCGTAAACATGGCTCCCAGATCATCGATGACAAGGGACATATTTCGCGCAAGAAGGGACAGCTGCAGAGCCTCCGTCTCGTATTTGAAGTTATCATTTGACTTATAAAGTATATGATTCTGAATATACTTCATACCCTCAACCATTATGTCGGACATAAGGACCATGCTGTTCTGGTCATTCGATGAATGTATAAGGGATGACATATAATCCGAATATGCACGCAAAAGCGCATGCGGTGAGATATACCTCGAATACGGAGAATCAAGCAGCCTGCGGAGCTGATCGACCATTATCTCCGAATTGATCGTCTCCTTTACAAATCCGTTTAATATAAGTGCATCCTTATATATGCTCTCGTAAAGGATATCGTATATCTTATCACCGATCTCATCCTTGACATTGCTGGTAAGGATCTCTTCACGCATAAGTTCGGCTATCTTTATCGAGTAGAACTCCGGCTGGGTTCGTTCGGTATCATTCATCGGAAGATATCTGTGGTGCTTACCGTAATTGCATCCGCAGGATGCCCGCTTTTTTAGATAGTTGGGGGCGATGCTCCCGTCTATAATACCATCCCGCAGCAGGGTCAGTATGTTTTCAACCGCCGTATAACCGGTGTAGAAGAAATCCTGTGCCACGGTTGTAAGCGGCGGATCGGAGGATACGGCACGTGCGTCGTCATCATATCCGGTTACGGCTATAGCCTTATCTGACAGCCTGGGATTCCCTATAAACATACCCCTTCTCTTAAGGACCTTGTATACGGCATAAGCCATCATATCGGATGCGCACACGATAACCTCAGGCTTCTCATTCCTGTCAAGAAGCTCCTCAACCTCCGGCTCACATTCTTCACTGAAATGTCCGTCGATCATCATATCCGGAGTCACCCTGATTCCGTTCTCAATAAGGACATCTTCGAATGCCCTCTGTCGTTCAACTGCCTCACGGTTATCATACCGTCCGCCCACATAAAGAAACTTCTTATACCCGTGAAAGTTTACAAGGTGCTCCACAACAAGGCGCATACTGTTATAATTATCATTAATGACATAACCCGTATTTTCCTTATCGGTGAATTCCTCCATAAAGATATAGGGTATGTCGGCATATGAATCAACAAACCGCTTCCGCTCATCCTCATTCATAAATATGCAGTGCGACCCGTAGGATATTATCATTCCGTCCAGCCTGTTAAAGCGGACATGATAACGGATCAGAGCATTTAAATAATCATAATCCGAATCTACCGCACCACCATCCATAAAATTGTAAGCCAGCTGGGATCCGGCAAAAACAACGAGGTCAATACCCAGGTCCGATGCCGCCTGGTATATGCCGTTTATTATTCTTCTCATATAGGGAGCGATGGCACTTCCTATCAGAACACCGATCCTTCTGCGATTATTAGACATCCGTTCTCCTTGGAATACTTATTCCTTTGCATTTTTAAGTGGACATATCTTATAAACAAGCATATATTCGTTAAGGTTGCTCTTCCTATAGAAGCTCATGCGCACTCGTTCCAGAACCTTAACCGCATTCTCATAAGAATCAACCGGGAACATTATCGCATACTGGTCATCCGAATAACGGCATATGGAGTCACCCATTCTGAGTTCATGCTTGCAGCACTCAAGGAGCGCTGTCATTGCTCTCTCGTTCTTAAGGGGTTCATGTCTGTCCATCCTTTTTGACCTGAGAGTCGCCATAGTCAGAAACATGGTCTCGCCGGTGCGCATAAGAAGCCTTCTCTGAAGCCTGTATACCTCACGGAACATATCATATTCACATACAAAGGCCGTATTCTCGGATGCATCGTATTCCATTTCTTCCCTTACGCCACCGATAACGCGATCCATTTCCTTGGCAGCTTCACGGAACATATGATACTCGTTAAGCTCTGCTTCCGACTCAAGCCCCTTCTGCATTGCCAGATTCATCTCGTTCTCTATATCAAGGGATACCGGGATAAATTCCTGAACCTCATTGCATACATCGATTATGGCCTTGTAGTCATTCTTGGCTTTAAGGAGCTGAATAAGCTCAAGGGCAACCCTTATGTAAAGATCGCGAAGTTCCACTGCTTTGGGAACCACCCAGTGCTCGGTATTCGAATCAGGAAGAAGATTACCCGTATAATGCTCCATTGCCTTACGCAGCAGCAGCTCCTTCTTCTCATCCGATCCTATTGTCTCAAGGGCCTTCTGTGAAGTATCTTCAAAATCATATATATCGATCGAAATATCCAGATCGGGATTCCATTGATAAGCACCCCTTCTGCTTATGATCGAATTATCAAGCTCATTAACTCCGGTATTCTCAATAAGGTTCCTGTAGCGATATAAAAGGGTCCTCAAAGCTGTGCCGGGATTGGCATAGTCCTCCCCCGACCATAAAAGCTCAAACAGTTCCTTATGCGAGATGGCCTTCTCCTTGTTTAAAAGCAAATAACATAAAAAAAGCTTGGTCTTCCTTGTATTTGACAGGTTCTCCAGTATCGGCTTACCGCCTTTATAGATGCTGAAACCGCCAAATAACGTAATCTTTACGTCTGTAGCCATATTTGATATTAACCTCCGTTCAATATAATATGTCACAAATCATGTCAATTATGATGTTATCACGAGGTGATGCAAATTTCAAGGTTTTTTTATGTTTTTCCCAATTATTTGTTATCTTCTATAACAGATTTAACATTTATAAAATGTCATTCCATTAAAGCTCCGATATAATCACTGACTTTCGGTATATTGGCGGTTCCCGAAATCCCTGCAGCCCTCTCTTCTTCGATAAGCTTCTTTACAACATCCCTGCTCGAAACGATATTATTGTTTCCGTAAATATATATCCTGTCCCCCGAAACGACAAGTCCTTCCACATTGCAGCCGGCTTCTATGATAACGTTGCCGCCGGTGATTATGACTCCGGTAAAATCACTCGTCAGAGTAACGTCTTCATTGGATATTATCTTACCAACACTCCCTTTATATGACGCATCCTCGGAACTGTTGTATACCGTTGAGATATCATCTATGCTTCCGGCCACGGAATTTATGATCCGGATTATGTTCTCGTAATGATCCTCATCGACAAAGGCAGTCGACCCGTCCCTTAAAAAGCTGTTTCCGTAAACCGTATACTCGGTCTTACTCGGATAATTCTCTATATCGTTGATGGTATTGGCATAGACCGATATCTGATCATCCTCACTTCCGAAAAGAACAAAGGCCCCCTTCAGGTTTATATCACCTGTGGTTATTATACTGTCACCGTATACCGCCGCCTGGGTTGTCAGGAAATTGATACCCCCGTAAGGATCTTTCTCGCCATATGTAACTTCCGCTTCGCGCCCTTCTTCAAAATCATGTGTTCCCGCATACATACTCCCAACAAATGATGACGTCTCACCCGTAATATATGTTCCCTTCATACTTATAAGCGAGTAATCAAAGAAGTTCGCACTCTCATCGCTGAAGGATACATCCGGCGGATCTATATTAATGGAATAGGTCTTTTCACCCATCACCGAATCATCCATTATATAGCTGATGACAACATTATCGATAGAACATTTCCGTACCCTGCAGGCTGTTTCATCATAATCAAGAAAAAAACCGGGGCCGGGTTCCGCCAAAATCCTGTAGCTTACATCTCCGTCATTTGGCAGCTGCTGCATAAGAAGACCCGTAAGTGAATTGTCTCCCGTACCGTACAGGGCCTTCAGAGAGGCTATGTATTCCCTGTAATAGGCCGGCTTTCTGCCTGTATTAAGTTCCGTAACCGATGCTCCTTCCTCCTTTTTCAGGTCATCCAGCATATTTGAATACACTTCTTGCGCCAGCCGGTCGCTTGAAGCCTGTATACTGCGTTCAAGCGCATCGGCCGTCTCATCAAGGGCCTTGTCGACCTGCACACCGGTTCTGGAACTTATGAGTTTTTTCGTTATGTCAACCATTCCTGCATAAACAAATACCACCGCAATAGCGGTGATACTCAAAAGGAATAGCGTCAGCAAGGCCTGTTTGTGGTAGAGATGTCTCATAACGTTTTCACCAATTCGTAAAACTTAAGCATGGGTGACAGCATTGACAAAAGAAGGAACAAAACCACTACTGCCATGACCGCTATCGATATCGGTTCCCTGCGGGCTGTTCTCTTCAATGCTTCGCGTCGGGCCTCCTCTTCATAATAGTCAGCAACATTAGAAAGCATCCTTGGTGTGTCTCCCATCTCTTCACCTACAGATATCATCTGAAGAACCATTATTGGGAAAAAATTGAAAACACACAGGGCATTCGAAAGGGTCGACCCTGCTGCCGATGCATTGGCAGCATCAAGAAGCCTGGCTGTCAAAAATGGGTATTCCGTGAAAGAATGGGCTGTGACAAACAGGGCATCCTTTGTTGCGACGCCTACCGTAAGAAGCACGTTCATATATCTCGCAAACTTGGCATAAACATTCATTCTTTTATACGAACCCGACGGCAATGATCTTTCTCCAAGCTTAGGGCCGAGTATATCCGCTTTGCTTGCCTTTCTGAAGATAAAAATAGCAAGCAGGATCAGAATTATCATCAGCGATATGAGCCACCATATCCCCTTAAAGGAATCGGCTGCGGCAAGAAGAGCCCTGGAAAGGGTCGGCAGTTCACTTCCAACGTCCTCAAACATCCTGGCAAAGCTCGGATATACGACAAGCATCATCACGAACATGACCGCAAGAGAACATATCGTGGTGAGGACAGGATAGAATACACTTGACCTTTCCATCTCCCTGCACTCATCTTCCCTGGCAAAAATATCTCCGAACTTTTTAAAAGCAAGAGATACCATATCGTTCTTCTCGGCTGCGGATATGGCTATTGTAAGGGCAAAAGGAAAGCAGGCGCAGCTGCTCATGGCACTTGACAGATCTTCGCCGTTTTTAATTCCCTCATATATCTTCTGGAGTGCTTCCCTAAGATCTTCGTTTGTCGTCTGAGCGGCCAGGATTCGTACGGTATCGATAGCCGAAACACCGGATTCGGATATCGCGTGAAACTGAAGGCACATATCCCTAAGTTCCTTGTACGGAATTGTCCCGCGTGATTCTTCCCGGGTTATATCTATTTTCTCGAATTCAGTCTTCTCGACAAGGGTATATGCATCTGTTATCTCCGGGCCCCGGCGCTTGGCCTCAGGAGATTTAGGAGGCGCAAAAACTCCCGAACCTTCCCCGGTCTCTTCAGCGGTAACCCTGGCTGATGCAAACTCGCTCCAGTCACCCTTCGGTTCCTGTTTATACAATTCCCTCCCTGAAGGAGCATTCTTTTTGTTCTTCCTGCGTTTCTTCTTTTTCCCTTTTTTTTCTTCTCTTATCGCAGGCGGCACAGGCACCTGTGCCTCAATAAACTGAAGTTCCGGATCATCGCTGTTTCTGTTCTTGTCAGCATTAAGAACAGCTGCAGGATCGCCTATATCAAGATCATCCGCGGACGCAGAAGCAGGCAGGGGCACTTCGTAACCCTGCTGGAATTCCTCCGGTGACAGCTTATGTCCTGCCGGCAGCTCTTCGAAATCAAACTCCTCGTTCATTTAGTAATCCGCTCCGTTTACCGTATTATCGGATACCACAGTGATCTCCCCCCGGGTCAGTACAGCTTCCCTGAGAGCCGGTACAAAGGAAGCATAATCAACCATGCTTATATCAAGATCCACTTCCTCATCGACGCCTTTTATAAAGCCGCGTTCCGTATACTGCCAGATAGTGAAGTCATACATGAAATCATTCTCTTCAAGATACTGAGGTGCCCAGAAATCGTAATCCTGGAGCTTCTCATAATCAAGATCCCGCCTTATCCAGTTCTCGGATGCATATATCATCGGGTAATAACCCGCTTCCTTTATCTTCTCGCAGAAGGCGATGCACATATCGCTGCGAAGACCTTCTTCTATTTCCTCAATGTTGGTTCTTGCTCCCTTTTCGGAAACATACTCCGTATCAAAGGCAACAGGGTAGGAAATATCATAATCCCTGATAAGATCAATGGTAAACTCAGCCTCCCTTACAGCCTCTTCAACGCTTACAGCCTGTGTGAAAAAATAAACGCCAAGTGGAATCCCGTATTCATTGCAGGCCCTTGCATATTCATCAAACTTCTCATCCTTTACAAGTCCACCCTCCGAATAGCCTCGATAGCCGCACCGCAGCATTACAAATTCAACTCCGGATTCCTTAAGTGCCGCGAAATCAACATGCTCCTGATGATAGGAAAGATCAACGCCAAGATGTGACAGCTTATTCCCCTCATCATCATGATATGCCATATACCCGTCATCTATATAGAAATTATCAAGCTTGTAGGAGTTAACCGGGATCTGCCCTAAGATACGCTCCCTTGCCGGTATATATACGTTGGTAACATTGGCAGCTTCTTTATCGGATACGATCACCATGGGGCGGCTCACACTCTCGGCTTCGGAAGTTTTGGCTTCAGCTTCTGATTCCTTCAAGGCATCATCATTCCCGGCAGATTTTTTGCCTGCCGAAACCGAACCTATCAGAATTCCCGTAAGTACCCCGAGCACAAACAATATGATACCCAGAGTAAGCAAGACCATGTAAAGTTTTGTCCGGTTTTTCATCCTGCTCAAGGCTTCCCCTATCCCCTCTTAAAGATAATATTCCAATCATTTATTCTACATGAAAGAAGACCTTTTTTCAACACAAGAAAAGAGATGCCATAAGCATCTCCTCTCTTAATCTTTGTTAATACGACTGCTACTTCCCCTAATACAAACCCATGTGATTATCAATCCACGTATATATATTTCAGAAAAGGCACAAGTTGTAAAACTAGATTATAACTTTGTAACGTTGGTTGCCTGAGGTCCCTTTTCACCCTGAACTACATCGAACTCAACAGCTGCTCCCTCGTCAAGAGACTTAAAGCCTTCCATGTTAAGTCCTGAATAGTGAACGAATACGTCCTGTCCCTGCTCATCAGAGATGAATCCGTATCCCTTCTGGTTGTTGAACCACTTTACTGTACCCTTCATTTCAGTACCTCCAAAAAATAAAAAATTATGGTTGATGAATAACATCTATCAAATAATATCACATGTTTGTCATTTTGTAAATAAATAATCACACACCCGACTGATTTGGAGGCATCTGTGTCATTGACTTTACGCTTACCTGCTGCTGGCGGTGCTGCATCTCCATGGCTTCCAGCTGTCTGCTCATTTCATATATATCGGCGTGTGCCCTCTGGAAGGCCGATACAACCGTCGGGTCAAACTGCAGGCCTGCTGCCTGAGTGATTATGTTATATGCCTGCTCATGGGTTTTGCTCTGTTTATAAGACCTCGTAGACACCAGGGCATCATAAGTGTCCGCTACGGACAGGATCCTTGCAAGAATGGGAATATTGACCCCCATAAGGTGATCCGGATATCCTCCCCCATCATACCTCTCATGGTGAAAACGAGCCATCTGATAAGTAAAATTCAGGAATTTCGTATTGGGTATAAGATACGAATACTTCTGTATGGCATTGGCCGCAAGAATGGTATGCCGCTTCATAAGTTCGAATTCTTCATCCGTATACTTACCGGTTTTCTGAAGTATGTAATCGGGTATACCTATCTTGCCCATGTCATGCAGCTGCGATGACAGGATTATCAGTTCAAAATCGGCCGGATCTATTCCGTAATTAATACCCGACATGAGCATCTCTCGCAGTATAAGTCCCATGTATCTCGAAACCGCAAGGGCACTCATTCCGGCATATGTATCCTTAACGGTTATAAGGTCCGTTATAACACCGATGATAAAATACTCAAGCTTTAGGGTATTCTGTCCGGCTGCAGCCATGGACTGCTGAAGCTGGCTCGAGAAGGAACCCATCTTCTTCTTTCCTTCAAGAAGCTCAACCTGCATCTCAACACGTTTCTTAAGTATCTGCATGCTGACGGGCTTCTTGACAAAATCACACGCTCCGAGCCTGTATGCCTCAATCTCGGTGGAGGCATCCTTGTCACCCGATACCATGATGACCCTGACATTCTTGGTCTTCTCGCCCGTCATAAGGCGTGTCAGAACTTCAAATCCGGAAACACCCTGTAACACCACGTCCATGATTACGATGTCCGGCATTATGGTCGCCTTATTAAGCCTGGCAAGCGCCTGCTTGGAATTATTCATCGCCGTAATGTTATAATCCTTCTCAAGTGCCTTCTGCATCATGACAAGTTCAACTTCACTGTTGTCCAAGATCATTATCGAATACATTCCAAGACCTCCGTCATCTTAAGAGTACCGCCAAAAAGGCTTAATGCGCTTCCGACAGTAAAGTCAACGCAACCGCGTCCGACACGTTTGATCACTTCTATATCCTCAAGTGTCGATATCCCTCCCGCATAGGTTACCGTATAAGGAACACGTGACAGAATATCCAAAACCTCGATATCTATACCGGATTTCTTCCCCTCCACATCTACCGCATGAACAAGGAACTCATCACAGTATACGGACAGTTCATCAAATATCCCCGGGATCAGCCTTATGCCGGTAAACTTCTGCCACCGGTCGGTGACTATATAATAGCCGTCATCCTTTTTCCGACAGGAAAGGTCCAAAACAAGGCGGTCTCTTCCAACCGTCTCTTTAAGTTCTGTCAGCCTGTCCATATCTATACGCCCATCCCTGAAAACATAGGAAGTAACGATGATGTGTGAGGCTCCTGCCTCAATGAACGATGCAGCATTGGCAGCATTTATGCCCCCGCCTATCTGCAGTCCCCCGGGATACGCTGCCAGAGCCTTAAGAGCCGCTGCCCTCGTCAGTTCATACTCGCCTGTTCCCGGAACATTAAGCATGGCTATATGTCCGCCGGAAAGTCCGTTCTCTTTATATATTCCGGCATAATATGCCGCATCCTTATCGGAAACGTAATTCTCCCGTGTATCGTTACCCGAGTCGGTAAGGCTGCTCCCGACTATCTGTTTAACCCTGCCGTTATGGATATCAATACATGGACGAAACCGCATTACTGCCCCCGATCTAGGATCACTTACTTTTCTACAATTATACCATCCCGGTATGCTTTAAGTAAATCCTCCAGTTGACATATTTGTTCCCTTATATCATACCCGGTGTCGGTATCGGCAACTCTCAGCCTTATGGATGAAGATTCTACGATAAAGGAATCCGACACGATATCGGTTTCCCTGCGTATGGCAGCCTCCTTACTCTCAAAGGGTTCATGGGCTGCGATCCACATACCGTGGGAATTGTAAACAAGCGTATATCCGGCTATACCGGTCTTGGCCTGATAGGCCTTGGAAAAGCCCCCGTCTATTACAAGGAGCTTACCCCCGCACTTTATCGGGCTCTCGCCCTTCTTCTGCTCAACGGGCACATGACCGTTCACGATATGTGAAAACCTCTCGTCAAGACCGAATTCCTTAAGTATCCTGCTTACTGTAGCCTCGTCATCTATAAGCTCATAATACTTATTTTTCTTCTCAACGTGCGTTTCCTTATCCTCTATAAGGTAACGCTCAAATGTTGCCATCTTATCCTTGCCGAACACAGGCGAATTGGCATTGGTCCAGATATACCAGAGGATATCCTTACCCCTTACGGTCTCCTTGTCGTTTTCGGCTCCGTAGTAGCCCTTTCTTGCATAATTGTCAAGAACATCGTAAAGAGCCTTGCCGCTGTATGTCCTGCCAAAAAGCTTAACCTTCTTAAAGTCACCGTTTTCGTCGAGGGGAACACATCCGTGATACAAAAGGTTTGAATTATATATCTTATACATGCTGCCCTTGCTGTAGAGAAAACGGACATGCTTCTGAAGCTTCTCACTGCGCAGGAATGCATGTCTTAACCTCTCCATCATATCCTCTTCGGCAGGAGTCAGCTTATAGGGATCCTTTTTATCAACCGTGGGAAAATCAGTATCCTTAAGAGGATACACCTTTCCCTTTATCTTAACAGTCCCTTTCTTCCAGTCAATCTTGTCAAGCAGCAGACGGTCCTCCATTTCCCATTCGGGATATTTCTTAATAAGCCGGCCCTCCAGCTTAAACTGAATGACAGCCATCGCCTTATGCATCATCTTGTTAAGGGCCGCATACCTGGCATCATATTCATTATTGACCGATGTTTTGAAGGCTTCACAGTTAACGTCTTTATACGTATCAAGACAGAAGGTCACAAGAGGCACAAGATTAATGCCGTATCCTTCCTCAAGCGTATCCAGATTTCCGTACCTGATCGCCATTCGAAGGACCGATGCTATGCAGGCATCCTGTCCTGCGGCCGCCCCCATCCATACAACATCATGGTTGCCCCACTGGATATCGACCGAATGATAATTCCTGAGGGTATCCATGATTATGTGGGGACCCGGGCCCCTGTCAAATATATCGCCCACGATATGAAGATGATCGATAACCAGGCGCTGAATGAGGTTGCTTATCGCAATGATAAAGTCCTGGGCCCTGCCTATCCTTATTATCGTGTGAATGATCTCGTTATAGTAGGCTTCCTTGTCCTGGACCTCCGCTTTCTCGGTAATGAGTTCCTCTATGACATAGGCAAAGTCCTTAGGCAGTGCCTTACGGACCTTGGACCTTGTGTATTTGCTGGCAACACGCTTGGTTATCTGGACAAGACGGTGAAGGGTTATCTTATACCAGTCCTCTATATTGTCTTCATCCTTTAAGATGATATCAAGCTTCTCCTTGGGATAATATATGAGGGTCGCCAGACTCTTTTTATCCTTAACACTTAATGTATTGCCGAACTCCTCATCTATCTTACGCTTAATGGAGCCGGATCCGTTCTTTAAGATATGGTTGAACTGCTCATACTCCCCATGGATATCCGTCATGAAATGCTCGGTACCCTTGGGCAGGTTAAGTATCGACTGAAGGTTTATGATCTCGGTCGAAGCTGCCGCAATGGTCGGATATTCCTTGGCCAGCATCCTTAGGTAATTAAGCTCTTTTTCTTTGTTCACAGTATTTTTCTCCTATCCGGCAGGTTTTCTCTATCCGGTCGTAAGGCATCCACAGCTTATGCGGTACGCCTTACGACATCCTTCATGGTGTAGTGTCCTGCCGGTTTGCCCTTTAGGAACTTGGCAGCTTCAACTGCTCCCTTACCGAATACTGCACGGGAATAAACCCTGTGTGAGAAGGTAATGACTTCATCGGTTCCCGCAAAGATAACATCATGATCACCCACTATGGTACCGCCGCGTATTGCCGAGATACCAAGCTCCTTAGATCCCCTCTTCTGCCTCACCTGACTTCTGTCATATACGTAATCATACTGATTGTCCGCTGCCTCGTTGATCGCATCTGCAAGGGCAAGTGCCGTACCGCTGGGAGCGTCAAGCTTCATCCTGTGATGCTTCTCGACTATTTCGATATCAAAGCCCGCATCGGCAAATACTTTGGTGGCTTCCGCAAGGAGCTTCATGAGTACATTTATACCAAGAGACATATTTGCCGACTTAAGTATTGCCACCTTACCCGCGCAGTCCTCAAGGTGCTTTATCTGCTCATCACTCAGACCCGTTGTGCATTCGACACAGGGAATCTGATTCTGTACACACCAGTCAAGAAGATGATCGACAGCGGCCGCATTACCGAAATCAATAACGACATCTGCCTTTATGTCACAGTCTTCCAATGTCGTAAAAACAGGATAGTCATTCTTCTTCTCACCTGTTATGTCAACCCCTGCAGTGATCCTCGAATCGGGATCTTCCGCAACAATACCTGTTATCATCTGTCCCATACGGCCATTACAGCCATGCAGTATTATGTCAACCATTTATAACACCCCGTATTCTTTCATTATTGTTTGAAGCTTCCCGGCATTCTCAGGTTCCATCTCGGTAAGGGGACGGCGCAGGATTCCTCCGTCTCTTCCCTGAAGCTGCACCGCCTTCTTAACGGGTATCGGATTGACCTCACAGAAAAGGGCATTGCAAAGGGGCAGGGCCTTAAGCTGAAGATCGCAGCTTTTCTTAACGTCTCCGTCAAGGAAACTTGCTACTATGTCATGTGTCTGTCTTGGTGCCACATTTGCAAGTACGGAGATAACTCCCTTGCCCCCAAGAGAGAGAATGGGAACAATCTGGTCATCATTGCCTGAATACAGGTCTATACTGTCTCCGGCAAGCTGCATGAGCTTGGCTACATGTGATATATTTCCGGTAGCTTCCTTTATCGCTACGATATTTTTAACATTCTTTGCAAGATAAGCAGCCGTTTCAGGCTGGATAGTGCAGCCTGTCCTTGAAGGAACATTGTACATTATTATCGGCAGGTTAACTGATTCCGCTATCATTGTGTAATGCTCTATAAGGCCCTTCTGTGTTGCCTTATTATAATAGGGTGTTACGATGAGAAGCGCATCAACGCCGTATTTCTCAGCCTCGGTAGACAGATAAATTGCTGTTTCGGTACAGTTGGAACCTGTACCGGCTATAACAGGTATTCTCTTGTTGACAACTTCTGCACAGAACTTAATGCAGTCAAGGTGTTCCTCGTGTGTAAGTGTAGATGCCTCGCCTGTGGTCCCGCATACGATTATCGCATCTGTACCGCCCCCGATCTGATACTCGATCTGTTCCCTGAAAGTATCATAGTCAACCGATCCGTCCTTTTTAAATGGTGTTGTAATGGCAACACCCGATCCTGTAAAAATTGCCATGTCATCCTCCTTTGACTTTAAACATTAAAAAAGCCGTTCACACAACGTGAGACGGCCCTGCTTAGCGCTTAAAACTATGATAGCTCCCCACTCACGTTAAATGTGATTGACAGTCATATGCCTTTTCGGCATATGCCCAAGTGACAGTTAACTTGATCCTGCCCTTTCGGCGCCGGTTCCTTTCTCCCATATTCATCCATGCAAGTCATGTCCCATAGGTTACTGATAACAAGCGCGACCTCTATCTTCTTTATGAATATTTACCTGATTTTTTACTACAATAACACCAACACCCATACATGTCAATATGATTATTGTCCGGGTATATAAGCTCCTCCCAGAGCCGGAAGTATCTGCTGGGTGACATCACCCGGCTGGGGTGCTCCCGGGACCGCAGGCTGAGTTCCGTCCGCAGGCAGGGCATTCGGGTCCGGAATTGCCGTAAGTGCCGATGCATCAAACAGAGGGATCCCGTTTAGGTAGCTGTGAGGGCAGTAGCCCGTTGAAGCATTCTGATTGCCGTTTGGAGACACAACAATAACACCGGGTGTAGCATATGGACAGGTCTCGGATGCACGCAATCCGGTAAGTGCGCATACAGTCCCCAGGACATGGCAGTCACACGACTCCTTGGGCAGCTTATCCATATCGAAATACTCGGTAACCGCACTGCCGTCCGCACTGCACAAACCGGCAACTGCCATCTTGCCGGACTTGCGGCAGATGGTGGCCGTCTGAATGCCCTCAGGCTTGACAAAATCCTTATATTCAAGGTTTTCATGGAGACGTCCCATTATGGACTTCCAGAGGAGCTTCGCTGTACTTGTTTCGGTACCGCTCATATGAACATTATTGTCATATCCCGACCATGTTGCACATGTATAATAGGGTGTATATCCGGCGAACCACACGTCAACATTGCTGGTTGTTGTACCGGTTTTACCTGCTATTGCCATATTGCCGAAGTTGACTTTGGAACCGGTTCCTTTACTTACAACGTCCTCCATTGCGGATGTTAAGAGCCAAGCGGTTGTATCCTTAAGAACCTGACGGGACTTGGGTGTATTGTCTATAAGCACGTTTCCGTCATGGTCGATTATCTTGGTATAGAAAGAGGGCCTGTTATACACACCCTTATTTGCTATTGTGGCAAATGCTGCGGTAAGCTCAAGGTTTGTAACACCATCCGTAAGGCCTCCGAGAGCCAGGGCCTGAGTGATATCCGATGATACAGATCCGTCGTACTCGGTCCTTCGGCTCACAAGTGTGGTAAAACCGAAATTAAGCAGATAATCATACCCCAGCTGGGGGGTGATATCCGTGATCGTCTTTACCGCAACTATATTAAGAGACTGTTCGATACCGTATCTTATGGTACAGGTCCCCTTATAACCCTTATACCAGTTTTTGACGGGACGCCCGTTGGAATAATTGTAAGGCTCGTCGACCTGGGTTGAAGCCAGGGTAAATCCGGCAGAATCAAGGGCCGGTGCGTAGGCAGCCAGTACCTTGAAACATGATCCGGGCTGGCGCTTGGTGTCCGTTGCACGGTTAAGTGTAAGAGATGCCGCCTTGGTCCCTCGTCCTCCGACTATGGCCTTGACTTCACCCGTTGACTGATCCATTATGGTTACCGATGCCTGGGGCTGGGGTGTCAGCGAGATGTTCTCGGCCACAAATTTATAACCCGGCTCCTGCTTGGCAGCCTTGAATTCGTCTATTGCCTCCTGTGCGGCCTCTTCCGAAGAAAAGATCGAATTAAAGCTCTTATTCTGCTGCTTGAAATAGGCTTCAAACTGCTGGGTGGAAAAATTCACCCTCTCCCCGTTTCCGTCTTCAAAGGTCAGCTCATAAGCAAGATACCACCTTACATTCTCCGGGAAGTTGCTCTCATTTAAGAACTCCTCATCACATATCTTCTGGATAGCGGGATCCTGAGTGGTAAATATCGACAATCCACCGCTGTACAAAGCATTGTAAGCCTGGGTATAGGAATACCCTTTTATCTCCTGCAGGTCTGTTATAACCTGCTCAGTAAGTTCATCGACAAAATAGGTATATATGGATTCCTTCTCAACCGTCTCATCCACTACCTTGATCCTGGAATATACATCATCTGCTATGGCAGCATCATATTCAACCTGATTTATGTAACCCTGGTCCCGCATCTTGCGAAGGACCTCAGCCCGTCGTTCCGAGTTTTTATCGGGATGTGAGATAGGATTCCACTTGGTAGGATTCTGAGTTATCGCGGCTATTACGGCTGACTCTGATATCGTAAGCTCCGATGCCGGCTTACCGAAATACCTGTTGGATGCAGCCTGTACGCCCAGGGTTCCCTGGCCCAGATTGATCGTATTAAGGTAGTTCTCAAGGATCGTATCCTTGTCCATTATCTTTTCAAGCTGAACCGCGCAGTACTGCTCCTGGAACTTACGCCTGAACTTCTCTATCTTACTTGACTCATGTGTCCAGTTTGTAAACACGTTATTCTTAAGAAGCTGCTGGGTTATGGTGGAAGCGCCCTGGGACAGATCCCCCGATGTGAGTGCCTTGACGCCGGCACGCATGATACCCTTGATGTCTATACCGTTATGAACTCTGAAACGCTCATCCTCTATGGCAATAAAGGCATCCTGCAGGTGTTTGGGGATCTTGTCCATTGTAACATATATACGGTTGGAATTCTCGGCCACAAGCTTGGTAATCTTATTACCCTTTGCATCATATACGGTAGTCGAAAAGCCTGCAGGCGATACATCGATTCCCGACACATCGGGAGCCGTATCGATAATACCCATGTACAGACCCACGCCGGCGCACATTCCGGCTGCCGCAGCACAGCAAAAGGCAAGCACCACTGCCTTAAAGAGCAGCGTGCTGAAAAAATTCCCGAACTTCGGGATCACCGATGAAATCTGTTTGCGCCTTTTCCTGGTTCCGCGCCGTCCGTAGTTGAGCATGCCGCCTCCCATCGTAACTATACAAACTCACAAAACTAATATATTATAGCAAACTTTTGGAAATAAGAAAAGCCCCCGCAGAGGGAGACAGGGGACGGTTCTCTG
>DPZM01000141.1:0-7189 GCA_003535955.1 Lachnospiraceae bacterium
TCGTTAGCCTCGATGATGTCGAAGTCCTCGATCTTGTAGCCGGCCTTAGCCATAGCCTTACGTGTAGCTGCAACAGGCCCGATACCCATGATAGTGGGATCAACGCCTGCAAGAGCACCTGCAACGAAGGTAGCCATGGGCTTAACGCCTAATTCCTTAGCCTTCTCCTCGCTCATTACAACTACGGCTGCAGCACCGTCATTTATACCTGATGCGTTACCTGCTGTTACGAATCCGTCGGGATTGATGGGACGGAGCTTAGCAAGTCCTTCTATTGTAGAGCCCTGACGGGGACCTTCATCCGTATCAAATACAACTGTTTCTTTCTTCTTCTTAACTTCTACGGGAACTATCTCTTCCTTGAACTCGCCGTTCTCGATAGCAGCGCATGCCTTGAGCTGGCTCTTAAGAGCGAACTCATCAAGCTCTTCCCTGGTAAGGTTCCACTGCCTGGCGATATTATCAGCAGTTGTAATCATATGATAATCATTGAACGCATCCCAGAGGGCATCCTTAACCATGGTGTCTACAAGACCGCCCTGGCTCTGTGAGGGCCACATCATCCTGTAACCGTAACGTCCATTGGGGATTGCGAAGGGAGCCATTGACATGTTCTCCATACCGCCTGCTACAACAACATCGGCATCTCCTGCCATTATCATCTGTGCTGCCTGGTTAACACAGTTAAGACCCGAACCGCACACTACGTTAGAAGTAACTGCGGGTGTCTCGATGGGAAGACCTGCCTTGATGGATGCCTGACGGGCTACGTTCTGGCCCTGGCCTGCCTGGATAACACAACCCATGTAAACATGCTCTACATCTGAGGGCTGTATACCTGCACGGTTAACAGCTTCCTTGATTACTATAGCTCCCAGATCAGCTACGGGAATGGTTGATAATGAACCGCCCATTGTACCGATAGCTGTACGGCAAGCACTTGCGATAACGACTTTTTTTGACATTTGCATACCTCCGTTGTGAAATGTTATATTGACTTGTTAATTTTTTAACAGTGTCCAACAAAAATTATATCATAGCAGATACCCTATGACAACTAAATTTTCTAAGTGCTCTACTTGTCATCTCCACTAAGCTCGAAAAGTCTTCGTTTCACTCCGGTCCGTGCTAAACAAACATCCCCCGGATGTTTAGCACCCTCGCTAACCATCGATGACCGGTTCGCACTAAACTCGTGCAATACCTCATTAAGTGCTCTACACAAAAAAGATAAGGGGAGCATCAATTTCTTAATTGAAATCGAAGTCCCCTTTAATCCCTCGTTCACTGTTATTTACTTATTAATTACCTTATACCTCAGGCTCGATCAGTCCGTATGTATTGCCCTTCCTCTTATACACTACGTTTACCTGATCCGTCTCCGCATTGCAGAATACGTAGAACCCATGTCCTAAGAGCTCCATCTGCACACATGCATCCTCAGGATACATGGGCTTGATGTCAAACCTCTTGCTTCTTACGATCTTGATCTCGTCGTCCTCTTCGTAGTCCTTCTCCATGAATTCTTCCTTGAGTGAACCGGAGCCGAACTTACCATCCGCAATCTTGTTCTTATACTTCTTAAGCTGTCTCTCGATGATCTCCTCAACCAGGTCGATCGATACATACATATCGTTACTTACCTGCTCCGACCTGATGATGCTTCCCTTAACCGGGATGGTTACTTCTATCTTCTGACGATCCTTCTCTACGCTCAGAGTCACATGCACCTCAGTATCCGGTGTAAAGTAACGTTCGAGCTTGCCTATCTTATCTTCTACTGCACTCTTGAGTCCCTCCGTTAGATCAATGTTCTTGCCGACAATGACAAATTTCATATCTGTCACCCCCTTCTGGTGCTTATATTTTATGTAATTATAACATTTATAACATTTTCTTGCAATGTAAGAAGTAGCGGCTACTCAGCCTGGAAATTCCTTATCCCTTCACCAAGCATCGACTCATGAGCCCTGCTTATCTCCCTTACTTCCTCGGCCGATTCCACAAATATCTTCGCTATCTGAGGATCGAACTGGGTGCCGGCCCCTTCCTCTATTATTGACATGGCCTTCTCAAAGGAGAAGGGTTCCTTATAGCTCCTCTTGGATACAAGGGCGTCAAACACATCTGCAACAGCCATGATACGGGCCGATAACGGAATGTCCTCACCCGCCTTGCCGGAGGGATAGCCCGAACCGTCCCAGCGTTCGTGATGGTAGGTGGCCAGGTTCTTGGCCTCCTTAAGGTATCCGGTATCCGATACAAGGGACATGGCGGAAGCGATTATCTGGTTACCTGCGGTCGTGTGACTCTTCATGACCGTAAATTCCTCATCCGTAAGCCTTCCGGGCTTATTAAGGATCGTATCCGAAACCATGATCTTACCCACGTCATGAAGGGGAGCCGAGTTAGCGACATCCTCCATATATTCATCAGTGAGTATATCCGGATACATGCCCTTCTCTCTCATCTTCCGTGTGATAAGTCTTACATATGCAGCGGTTTTTCGGACATGGTCACCGGTATTCTTATCACGGCTCTCGACAAGGTCTGCGAGAACATAGATAAGACCGTGCTGCATGTGGGCAATCTCTTCTTCCTTGGCGTTAGCATCTTCAAGGTAGTTGACTGTCTCGGCGATGGTTTTGCTGAGCGATTCGTACAGGTTCTCGATCTCATCGCCAGTTGATATATCAAGATGCTGAAGGCGGTCGACACTTATATCGAGTGACTCTTCCGTATCATAAGCGAACTTCCTTGCCGACAGAGTCATGGCCGCTATAGGATAGATAAGATGATAATCAACCAGCCAGATGCACAGGGCCAGGATAAATATATAGAAGCCTACGAAAAGGGAGAATACCTTGGTCATGTAGTTGAGGCAGGCTATCCTTATGTCCTCCACCTGAATGTCTGCGGCGGCATAACAAACACATTCACCCTTGGAATTATAGACCGGTTCAAATACTGTCAACAGATTCCCGTATAGGGTATTATCCATTAATGGTTCTATGGGAGTACCCGATATAAGGTCATTCCGGTAAGGCTTCAGATAATCCTCATATTCAATGACGTCGCCGGGTTCCTGACCCTTTACTTCTGCCGTGTCAAGGTCGAACACAACATGGACGCCGTCCTCCATGAACTTATATACATAAATATATTCTATATCCGGATTGCCGGCCCTTATCTTCCCGAGCCTTCCTTCAACCGACCTGTATTCGGGTGACGAAGGATCCATCTTAAGATAGTCATCTATCTTCTCGGGATCGAGACAGCCTGCCGAAAGCCGTGCCGCAGATGTGCATGAATGGGTATACTGCCTCATGGCAAAATTGTCATACAGGATATAGCTTATCACGGTCGTAACTATCGCAACACACACCATGATCACCGATATGATAAGAACGATCTTGCTGCGAAGAGACCATGACCTGGTTATATTCTTCCTGGATTCATACAGGGCTTCCCCGGAAAGCGGTGCCTGCCGCCAGCCCGTAAGCCGAAGACCCGGCTTTAACCTGTCGGGAATAAGCCTGATCACTATAAAGGCAAGAACAACAGTGATCGCCTTGTCAACAAGGTCTATCGTAACATCCGATATCATCTGGGCCCAGAAAACATTGAGTGTCCCGTTGGCCAGCAGGGTCCTTGCAAAGGGTGCCGATATACCCTCGCCCATCCCGTAGCCGTAGAGCAGATAAGTAAGTACGGAACCCAGTGCGCCTCCTATAAAAGCAAACACAGGAATAGTCAGAAGAGATTTTGTAAACCTGTCAAACCAGCCCTTGCTCGCAAAATAAGCTCCCGATGCCGCGATCATGGTACTTAATACCACGTAATAAGCATTGCCGGGATTGCCCCGCATATTTATGATGTTATTAAGGTATCCTACAACGATTCCCGGAAGATAGCCTCCAAGCACTGCCGCCACAAGTGTTCCGACGTTATCAAGATATAAAGGCAGGTTGAAATGACTCACCGTGCGCGGAAGGATAAAATTGACGAGCACAGCTCCCGCATAGAAAAGAATCTGGAAGATCAGATATTTATGACCTGCAAATCCGGTTAATTTATCGTCACGTTCTTTAAACATTCTATCACCCCGATATCGTTATACCCTGTACCTGATTATAACTCATTCGAATATGTTTTTAAATAGGTGAAACAGGGAACCGTCCCCCTGTTTCATGGTCATGAAAGCACAAATATACCCCCGGAATCCCGAGGGTATATTTATGTAGGAATTACACAGTAATTCTATGATTCTCATGTCTTCAGGGCTTCTCCCCCAAATGGGTTCTTCCCCATGATCTTCTTAGAAAATCCTTCTTACATCAAGTACACTTCTGTATCCTGCATTCGATACCTTGATACCGGTCTTGGCTGTACTTGCGTGTACTATCTGGCCGCCGCCGATGTAAATACCTACATGGCCCGAGTAACATACGATATCGCCTGCCTGTGCATTCGCGAGTCCGCCTACGCTGTAACCCATGCTCCTCTGTGCACCTGACGAGTGAGGCAGTGATACACCGAAGTTCCTGTATACGGACATCGTAAATCCCGAACAGTCGGTACCACCCGTAAGTGAAGATCCGCCGTATACATAAGGGTTACCCACAAACTGAAGCGCGTAGTTGGCAACAGACGCACCCGGACCGCCGCCTGAAGCCGAGTAGCTTCCGCCACCGCCGCCGCTTGACTTGCCGCCCTTGCCGGACTTGCCGCTGCTCTTGCCCTTTGATGCAGCCCTGTTGGCTGCAGCCAGAGCTGCCTTCCTTGCTGCTTCCTCCTTGCGGATACGGGCTTCCTCTTCCGCCTTGCTCTCGGCCTTGGGGAATTCGGTCGATACTTTAACGTATTCCTTGCTTACCCAGCCGTCACCTTCCTCTATCGAAACCTTGCACCAGTTGTCATTCTCCTCAACAACCGTCAGCCTGTCCTCCATGGGAACAAGACCGAGAACCGGTGCATCAAGGCTGGCACTCTCTCTTACCTTAAGAGTTGTGGTCGTAACAACAGCCACGCGCTCGCCAACCTTCTTGGCCAGCTCAACTGCCGCATCACCGCTCACCACGAACTCACTCTTAACATAACCGGTCACACTGCCGGACTTGATCTTATACCAGTCGCCATCCTTGTCCAGCCACTCACCGGCTGAATTGTTGTAGAGCTTACCTACAACCTGACCATCCTCACTTGGGATATCCCTCACGTTAACATAGTAGGAAACCTGGGCTATTACCAGCTTGGAGAAATCCTCGTCAGAATCAAACTTACCGGCTGCGATCGCAACCTCAATGGTAGGTGCCTGAGATGCCTTCTTCTCAAGTATCTCATCAACCGATTCAACCTTAACCTTATTTGCGGATACGGAATCAGCCGATACAGAATTGCCTGAGACCGAATTACCTGAAACAGAGTTGGCCGATACCATATTGGCAGAGATCTGCGCTGCCCTCTCGGCTACCGCATCGGCTTCGGTCTGGGCTACGAGTTCCTTGGCTTCATCGGTCTCACTTACGGTTATGGTCGCTGCCATACCTACCACCGATTCGACTCCGAAGGTCTCGGCATCACGTACGGCCTTGGAAGCGGGTGTTTCAGCCTTGATCGAAATATCTATATTATCACTTGTGCTTGCCGTAAGGGTTCCCGCATCTTCTGCAACGGGATCATTGGCCTTGTTGTGTATATTCTGTGCCTTCTGCATCGCAGCGCTTCTTGCACGCTCGGCCTTGATGTCCTTAAGGGAAGTACCGTTGCCGGTCACCAGAGCCCCGCCACTTGCGGGAAGTACGTTGGATGCTGTTGCCGCATATGTATCTACTGTAGGAAATCCTGTAACGACCATTGCGGTTACCGATAAAACTGCCGCAAATCTGATTACATTATTCTTCATATAGTCTCCTTATTTATATCATCTGACATGTATTGCTGTACTCAGTTTGTAACATTTATTTAACATCTTCGTGAAAATATACTACTGATTCCTGTTTTTGTCAACTCGAAAACCCGTAACACAATATATGGTATGTGATTTTTAAAAGACCGCTTCACTGTCTGTGCGGCTTAGAGGGCAATTGTTAAATTTTTGTTAACGTTGTCACACAGGCTGCATTATGTGACTCTGTCTTGAGAATTAAAACGGACTGCCCATAAATCCGGCAATCCGTTTCATACAATATAGGTTAATTACAGCAGGTACTTCTCGATCGCGTACACGGCATTTGCTCCGTCCGCAACCGCCGTGACAACCTGCCTGAGTGATTTGGCCCGAAGGTCGCCTGCCACATAAACGCCCGGAATGTTGGTCGCGCCGTCTTCGCCCGCAATGACATAGCCCTTGGCATCCATGAGGAGTTCGCCTTCCTTAAGCTCATCCTTGTTCTGCTTGCCTGTTATATAGGAAGAATTGGGGTCGTTTCCGACAGCGATAAACACGCCGTTAACATCAATTTCCTTAACCGACCCGTCCTTAACGTTTTTAACCTTAACCTTCTCAACCGAGCCCACGCCCTCAATCTCCTCTACAACGCTGTCCCACACGGGTTCTACATTCTCACATGCAAAGAGCGCGGTCTGCAGGGTCTTGGTGGCACGCAGTTCGTTTCTTCTATGTATTATATAGACCTTGGCGCAGCCCCTTGCTAAGAAGATCGCATCCTCAACAGCCACGTCTCCGCCGCCGACAACCGCAACGGTCTTTTTCTTAAAGAAGGCTCCGTCGCAGGTTGCGCAGTAGGACACGCCCATGCCCGCAAGCTCTTCCTCACCCTTAACCTTAAGCTTTCCGGGTGAGTTACCCGTAGCAAGTATAAGGGCCCTTGCTTCATAGTCACCCTTGTCTGTCTTAACCTTCTTAACATCTCCGGCAAGTTCAAGGCCTGTTATATCGGCCGTGATCCTCTCGGTTCCGTAATTATCCACATGCTCCGACATCTTGGTCGCAAGATCCATGCCGGACAATCCCGGCAGTCCCGGATAGTTGTCAATCTCGTAGGTGTTGATTATCTGGCCGCCGCTTATGTAATTCTTCTCTATAAGAAGCACATCAAGCTCAGCCCTTTTGGCATATATTGCAGCGGTGAGTCCCGCAGGTCCCGCACCTGCAATAATAAGATCGTATACTTTACCCATATCTTCTCCTCTCCATTTTATCGCGGATGAGGACATGGGGACGGTT
>DPZM01000141.1:7306-8737 GCA_003535955.1 Lachnospiraceae bacterium
AACCGTCCCCATGTCCTCATCCGCGTCTTGTTGACCCAATAAATAATATTGTATATATTATAAAACATGAAGAACAAACTCGCAATCGTAACAGGTGCATCCCGGGGTATCGGCCGTGCCATTGCAGAAGAACTTGCAAGGCAGGGTTATGACCTTACGGTAACCTGCATCAATAATACAGACAAGCTGAACAAGCTTGCAGCCGAAATAACGGCCCGGTACAAGGTTGCCTGCAATACATTTGCCGGGGATCTCTCGGATCCTTTGCAGGTCAGCCGCCTCTTTGAAGGTATAAAAGACCTTGATGTCCTTATAAACAACGCCGGTATTTCCCACGTTGGCCTCCTTCAGGATATGACCGTCGAGGAATGGAACCGGGTGATAGGTGTGAACCTTAACTCCGTCTTCTACTGTTCAAGACTTGCCATACCTCTCATGCTCAAAAAGAAGGACGGCTGTATTATAAACATCTCTTCGATCTGGGGTGAACACGGAGCCTCAACTGAGGTTGCCTATTCAGCTTCCAAGGGCGGAATAAATTCATTCACCAAGGCCCTTGCCAAGGAACTCGCCCCCAGTAACATCCGTGTCAATGCAGTCGCCTGCGGGATGATCGATACCGATATGAACCGGATATTCGATAAAGATGATATATCATATGTATTGGAAGAAATACCCGCCGGCCGCATGGGCAGACCGGAAGAAGTTGCTGATCTTGTATGCGGTCTGTGCCTTGGCAATACCTATCTTACCGGACAGGTCATCACTCTTGACGGGGGATGGGTGTAGATTCCTTTCCGGGGATGCTTTCCTTATGATCAATCTGTACTAAAATTATGGCCACAAACATGATCATGCAGCCTGCTCCCTCACGTATACTCATCCTTTCGCCAAGCATAAGAACCCCGCCCAGAACCGCGAATACCGCTTCCAAACTCATGATAAGCGATGCCGGTGTGGGGTCGGCATACTTTTGTCCCACTATCTGAAGTGTATAACCCATTCCTCCCGAAACAAAACCACAGTATAATATCGGCAGGATAGCTGTCCTTATCTGTAAAACCGAAGGCGCTTCAAATATGAAGGCCAGGATCAGCGAAATGACCGATGCGGTAAAAAACTGTATGGCGGACATGCTTATGGGCTCAGCCTTTTCAACGAAATGATCGCAGCATAAGATATGCCCGCTGTATAGAAGAGCGCACACCAGCATAAGCGCATCACCCTTGGTCAGGTACAGAGCTTCATTCACACACAGAAAATACATACCCACCATACCGAGCAGGACCGCGAGCCATACCGTCCACGAATGTCTCATCTTAAACAGGATAAACCCGACGATCGGAACAAAGAGCATGTACATTGCAGTGATAAATCCCGCCTTGCCGGCACTGGTATACACGATCCCGACCTGCTGAAAGAGTGTGGCCG
>DPZM01000244.1:0-8375 GCA_003535955.1 Lachnospiraceae bacterium
ACCCGGGATTTAACCCCTTCTGAAATAAGAAAAAGTCATATTATCAGCTCCATCCCAATCTTTAGGGGCTTAAGTCCCATGGCCTCGTAGAACTTCATGGCTCCCTCATTGCAGGTCCATACATTCAGAGTCACATTATAAAAATCATTCGCCCTGGCATAACCGACTACATGGTCATACAATGCCTTGCCCACATGCTGCCCCCTGGCCTTTTCATCCACACAGATATCATCGATATAGAGGGTCTTAACATCCGTCAGCACATGGTCATTCAATATCTGCTTATGCACGCAGAAGGCATGACCAATGACCTTTCCGGCCTTATCAGCACACACAAAGACGGGCCTCGAATCATCCAATATTATGTCAACCAACTCTTCGGCATTGTACTTTGTCGCAGGCCCCTTAAAGAGGTCAGGCCTTCCCTTATGATGCACCATATCCACCTGAATGAGCAATTCAAGTATCCCGGGAATATCCTCTTCCCGCGCTCTTCTTACCATATTCATACTTATCCTCCATATGAAACGAGGAACCGTCCCCTCGTTTCATCTCAAACAAACAAAGTAATTATGGGTATCGTGATGATCGAAAGTACCGTGGATAATACGATCCCGTCGCTGATCGTTTCGGCCTTGAGGCCCTGCTTTGTCGCCATGATAAGGGGCATATTACCGGCAGGGACCGCAAGCATCAGGGCACTTGTATTTAATATGAGATCATCATGAATAAACAGCTTAAGAACAAACAAGATAATAAGCGGAACAAGGATCAGCCGGACAAGCGAAAAAGCTATAAGCCGGTAATTCTTTACAACCCGTTCAACCTGCATCCTGGCAACTGCCATTCCAAGAACCATCATTGACAGGAAGGTCGTTGACCTCCCGGCATAATCAGTAGTCAGCATAAGAAGGTTCGGCAGGGACAGGCCCGCAACATAAAGAACAAGCGCCAGCAGGGCCGAAATGGTTCCGGTATTTATCATCCGGCGGAAATTCTGCAGGCGTCCGTGGCGGGTTGAGGACACGGGATCGATTCCGGTATCTTCATGCGGGTGTGGATCAAAAGAACTGTTTTTAACGCTGCTTGAAGACACTGGAACCGTCCCCATGTCCTCACCCTGCTCCCTTGCAGCCGTTGCGATCTTGCTTACGCCCACAGTATACACGATAAAGCAGAAAACAAGGTTATGGAAGCACACGTAAACCAGGGCTTCATCACCTAAAACAGCACTGGTCAGGGGGATACCGATAAAGCCTATGTTGCCGAACAGCGTAAGCAGATAATAGCAGTAACGCTCGCTTTTTTTGACTCTGAAGATGATCGGAATCAACTCGGCGATAACCAGAAGAAGGGCATAGGTGACGACGGCACTGAGCAGGCCCAGCAGGAGCAGGCGCCCGCTCACCCTCTCATCGGAGCCAAGCATCGATGACAGCATAAGACAGGGGTTGGTAATATTTACGATGATCGCAGATATCGCCACCCCTGCCTTTTCATTTAAGATACCCTTCTTATAGGAAGCAAATCCCAGCGCGATAAGTAAGGCTATCATTATCATTTGTTCAAGAACGACCGATATACTCATGTAACCAAAGTTACCACATAAGCCGTCTAAACGTCAATAATAATCCCCGGGGCTCCACATTTTTTCGGCTTTCTATATTACTATAGCCCTCCTGGTAATCCTTTTATCTGAACACTTATCACACCCGTATCATCAGATAATATGTCAACGCCGGTCTCTTCGCGCTGTTCGAAGCATGGC
This sequence comes from Lachnospiraceae bacterium, assembly GCA_003535955.1. Taxonomy (GTDB): domain Bacteria; phylum Bacillota; class Clostridia; order Lachnospirales; family Lachnospiraceae; genus UBA2868. Next base: position 1,769 of record DPZM01000244.1, read on the forward strand.
AGAAGGGTGAAGCCCTCAATAAATTGAAGCTTACGTCACCGGACTGACCTCACTTGCCGCATGCGATTTTTACTGATAAAATGGTAACTGTTCATGATCAAGACACAGCAAAGAGGTATGCTACCAATGGATATTTACGGAACCTACAGGCCGGTGATGGATAAGATCATGCAGAGCCTGGTCGAGCAGATCAAGGCATGCGGTAATCCTACAGGAAAGGATAAGCTGTATGAACACCTCTCCTTCCGGATAAAAAGTGATGAGAGCGTCAGGCACAAGCTTAGGAAAAAGGGGCTTGAGGAGACGGCGTGGAATGCCCTTCTTGAGCTTAATGATACCATAGGACTGCGCATTGTATGCAGGTTCATAGATGATGTTTATGAATGTGTACGGATGATACGGGAGCTTCCGGGCTTAAGGGTTGTTAAGGAGAAGGATTATATACACAATGCCAAACCCAACGGGTACCGGAGCTACCATATGGTGATAGAGGTTACAGCCGATGAGGAGGATGTGACCGGCAGCGTTCCGGGTCATTATTATGCCGAGATACAGCTTCGTACCATTGCCATGGATACATGGGCCGCCCTTGAGCATGAACTGAAATATAAAAAGGATATTTCCAATCAGGAAATGATCGTGCAGGAATTACGCAGATGTGCCAATGATCTGGCAGCATGCGATATATCCATGCAGACACTGAGAAAGCTTATAAAGGATATGTGAAGGGATCCAATGAATTATGAAGATACTGTTAGCGGAAGATGAAGAAGACTTAAGGGATGTTGTTACCGAATATTTGAGATTTCAGGGCTATCGGGTAACCTCAGTTTGTAACGGGGCTAAGGCTTTGGAGGCGGCGAAGGCGGATGCTTTTGATGCCATGGTACTTGATGTTATGATGCCCGTCATGGACGGTATTACGGCAATAAAGAAAATCAGGGAGACCGGAAACACTTCTCCCGCGATCTTCCTGACTGCCAAGTCACAGGTGGAGGATCGTATCGAAGGTCTTGATGCGGGAGCGGATGATTATCTGACCAAGCCCTTCTCCATGGAGGAATTGTCAGCAAGGCTCAGGGCGCTCGGCCGCCGTAAAAGGGACTACCGGCCCCGATCACTTAAGTTCGGAAACATTGAACTTGACATGGAACAGTCCGAGTTAAGGGCCATAAATACCATAAGTCTTGCCCGTAAGGAGATAAAGCTGTTAAGCTGTCTTATCGACCATTCGGATGAAGGGATAACTGTGGAGGATCTTATAAAAGAAGTATGGGATAAAGAACAGGCCAACGACGACATGGTGAAGATGTATGTTTCCTTCCTTCGCGGGAAATTGGAATCGGTACAGGCCAATGTCATCATCGAGTGCGGCGAAAATGCATCTTACCGCATAAGGGAGCTGTGATATGTTTAAGAAGCTAAGGCGTAAATTCATGTGGTTGTCTACCATGATCCTGCTTGCGGTCATTTCCCTGGTTGTGGGAATAATGTACTATATAGCCTCACGCACGGCAATGTATCAGACCAGGATCCTCATGGAGGAAATATATGAAAACAGCGGCGCGATTCCGGGACAGTGGGAATTCGACTCATCGCAAAAGCCCTATCTGGCACTGGGGCCGGAATCCCTGTATGAAACCAGATACTATACCGCGACCGTAGATAATGACATTAACATATCGCATATGCATATAGCCCTGAAGGAAGCTGAGGCCAAAAAGATCGCCGAAAGGATCTACAAAAAAAGAAATGATTACGGGAGTATCCATATCTCGGGAGGACGAACCTTAAACTATCTGAAAAAAAGCACTTCCGAAGGAACCTTCATGGTCATCCTTGACTCTACAAGCCGATACAACTTTATCAGAGTCATAACCGTATACTTATCGGCCCTCTGGTCTGCCGTACTGATCCTCTATATCATCCTGATGGGACGATATTCAAAAAAGCTGATCAGGCCCTTCGTCGAAAATGATGAAAAACAGAAACGGTTCATTACAAACGCGAGCCATGAATTGAAGACCCCCCTCACCATCATCTCATCGAACACCGAGATGATGGAAGCCATGGGCGGAAAATCAAAATGGACCGAAAGTACACGCCGTCAGGTTGTCAGGCTTCAAAACCTTATAGAAGACCTTGTAGTCCTCTCAAGGCTTGAAGAAATGGAGGATGCTGTTCTTACCAGGACACTCCTGTCTGACATTACAAGAGAAACGGCCGAATCCTTCAGAGGCGTCGCTGAGGAAAGAGGTATAACATTTGTTACGGATATCGACGGGAATGTCTATGCCAAAACCGAAGAAAGAAGCTATAGGCAGCTGGTGTCCATTCTTGTGGACAATGCGGCAAAATACTGTGATAAGAACGGGGAGATAGGTGTAAGGCTTGTTCCGCATGGCAGGGGCCGGGGCGCAAGGCTCACCATCTCCAACACATATGAAGAAGGAAAGAATATTGATGATTATTCGCGTTTTTTCGAACGCTTCTACAGAGAGGATACTTCTCACAATTCAGCCCGGGCCGGATTTGGGATAGGACTCTCCATGGCTAAGGAGATCTCCGAAAGACTGGGCGGGAGCTTACGGGTCAGCTACAGCGGAACAACCATATCCTTTGAATTAAACCTGTGAACAGGAGACAGGGGACGGTTCTCTGTCTCCCTATTCTGCCTTCAGAAGCTAAAAAGCCAATCCTTGTACTCTTCATCTTCCATGACAGCAAGCTCGACATGATGGTAGCTGTAGGTCGAATCGGGTGCACTGTCGGCTCCCGCTGCATTCATCTCTTCATCGGAATATATCTTAAGCTTCACTTCCTTAGCTCCCGCTGCCTCAAGGGCATCCCTGATCTTCAGGCTCTCACCTGCAGGAATCGTATTATCGTGCTCGGCATGGGCAAGACGGATGGGCACGTCCTTCATTTTTTCAAGGTTCTTAACCGCAGTGTCCGAGTAATTCACGGCCGGGCACAGGGCCAGTGCCGCCGCGACCGTATCGGGGTACTTTTCACTGAATTCTATCGTCGACATGCCCCCGAAGGAATTACCCATCACATATATCTTCGAACTGTTGACTTTGCCCTCTAAGATCATAGTGTCGATCAGGCTCTTAAGGTCTTCAAATATCTTATCCCGCTTATCCGGAAGGTAGTAGACCATATCATCTATGGTCGGCGCGATCACGTAGCAGGGGCGCTTCTTCTGATTTTCGGGCTCGGCCCAGTCAACGGCCGTGCGGTAAGTAAGGAGGTTCCTGGTATCACCAAAGCCATGGAATACAATAACGAGTGGCTTGTTTTCTTCATCGGCCGGACTGAATATATGGTAGTTAAGCAGGCTCCCGTCCTTCCCTTCAATATATCGGAAGTCATCCGCAACGGGCGTTATTATCTTTGATACATCCTTCTCCGTGAAGTTCAGCCTCTCATCCTTCCCACAGGTAACCTTATACTCATCGGCATAGAAGAACTTCTCGGGAAAGTCCACCGGGTAAAGCGTGATCGTATCATCCGTAACCTCAACCGCCGAGAAGCCCGCTTCAAACGGGCGTTTATCGTCGCTTCCCCATATTGAGGCCATGCCTGTCATCTTAAAGTCAGACGCCTCGACCGATATCCCGTCAAGTTTCCCTGAATATATGGCGCAGATGGACTCCGGATACTGCCCCGTCTTTCTGACGCTGGTCTGTACCATAACGTCTTTTATCCTGATATCACCCGAATTTCCAATATTCTTTCCCATAGTGTTTCCCTCAGCTTTTCCTCCGGCGTTTCCTCCGGTGTTTCCTCCGCTGTTTCCCGCGGCGTTTCCCCCGGTGTTTCCCGCGGCGTTTCCTCCGGTGTTTCCCGCGGCTTCCCCTTCAGTCTTCCCGCCGCAGCCGGCAAGAAGCATTATCGATGTTATAACCCATACATATATTATAATCTTTTTCATCTTATTTTGTTACCGTGATCTTACATTCATTTCTAATACCACCAGTTATCGTATAAACCGTTACCTCTCCCTCGCTCACTCCCGTGACTTTGCCGCCCGGCTCAACAGTCGCGATACTGACATTTTCCGACTTCCATTCTATATCGGTCTTCTTAAGCCTGGTATTCTTAAGCGCCACCGTGGTGGTCCTGCCCACCTTGACCTTGGCAGTATCCTTCGCTATGGAAGGAGCCTTTACATAGATATCGCATGGATAATCCTTACCGTCGACAGTGGCGATGATCCGTACGGGCTTGTTATCCGCCGAAGCTTTAAGGCCTGTAACGATAACCTTGCCGGTCGTCAGTCCCTTCTTGTTCTTCTGAGCCTCCACCGTCAATCCCGATGTATCTTCCGATGCAAATGTTACCCCTGATGTCTCGCCCACATTACCCATCTTGATCGGGAGTTTCTGGCCTGTCATCACTGTATATGAAGGCTTGGCGAATTTCGGGAACTTAACAGTGACCGTTGCCTTTACAATATAATTTTTTATGGCTCCGTTTTTCCCTTTTTGGGAGATGATCACGCTGATCGGAGCATTCCCCGGTGCCTTTGCCGTGATGACACCCTCGGAACTTATCGCGACGATTTTTTCCTTCCCGCTTGAAAATCCCATAAACTTGTAACCGCTGCCCTTAGGCAGGTTGCTTATGGCATCATAGACCGATACCTGCTGTCCCTCATAGGTGAGAGGCTTTGCGAATTTTACAAGGGGCTTTGGCAATATGCTTATCGCAACGCTGCCGTAGTCTTCCTTATTATATTTATCCCTTACGGTCACGGTAACGTTTCCGGCCTTGCTTAAATTGAGGATTCCTTTTTTATTGACAGAAGCATACCCCGAGGGAGCAACCAAGAATTCAAAATCATCAGCCGTACATTCACCTCCGAAGAATGCCGTGGAAACATCCACCTGCTCTCCGGCGATCATGGTGACGCCAAGTGACTTGCCGGGGCTTTTTACGATCACTCTCGCCGCGGCCGACCTTGTCACTTCCACATTGTCGAATTTCTCTGTCGCGACAACGGTAACGGTCGCCTCCCCCTTGCTCACAGGGGAAATGGTCGCAGACCTTCCGTCAGACGATCTTGTGATCTTTATACATCCATTGTCAGTAGTCCATGCAATGGCCGGGTGACTTTCCATGGGCGTTACCGCTGCGTTCAGTACCGCTGTCGAGTCAAGCGGGAGTACGATGTTTGACTTATCAAGGGTTATACTGTTGACCATCAGGCTCTCATCAACCTTCCACTTGGCATAAAGCGTGATGTCATGATCGACTGCATCATTCCTGAAATTCCAGGCCTTGGTCAGCTCCGGATCCTTGTACCACCCTGCAAAGGCATACCTGTTTTTCACGGGCGGGGCCGGTTCGGACACATGCTTTGACTTTATCACCCTGACTGACGGTACTGCCGAGCCGCCGTTGCTTTCAAACCTGCATTCGCAGCTTTCCACATAACGGGTCACGTAATAGTCCGCCGACTCTACGGCCTTTCTTGACAGGACTCGGCCCCAGTGGATCGAGCTGTTATAATTCCCCTCCGCTATGACCACATTATCCTCGTTCTTTTGAAGTATTATCACGGAATGCGTGTCATTATTGATACGCAGGATGTCGCCCGTCCTGAGCTTGTCATATACCACATTTGTATACTCAAATGCGGGAATACTCCCAAATGCCGCATCGGAGAGTATCATGGCAAAGGCCACACATCCTCCGCCAAGATAGGATGAATACGGCCAGTCGGAGCCGGAGGGGTAATACGTATATTTCCATTCATATTTATCGCTGTTTGTCCACCGTCTTCCTTCGGGATATTCCGCCTGCATTGCCAGCATCCTGTTGAGGATCTCGGTCTCGTCTTCCGTATAGGGAACCGACGGAGCCGCATCGGGGGATAATAAATCCTCATCCGTATCGCTGTAACAGGCTTCTATATCAGCTTCGTCACCAGGACCGGCTTCCGTATCGCGGTCGGCTTCCGTATCCGCATCCTTACCCGCCTCGGGGCCAAAGGTTGCAATATAGAAACCGGTGTCGGAATAGGCTTCATCCGCGATCTCATAACCTGATTTGGTCCCGGCTTCATCCACGATCCCATAACCTGATTTGGCCCCGGCTTCATCCGCGATCCCATAACCTGATTTGGCCCCGGCTTTGTATGATTCTTCTCCGAATGCCTTTGCCGGCTCAACGAACTGTACCCCTTCTTCTGCCACCTCCGAAAGCTCACCGGTCTGTTCTCTTTCTCCGGAAGCCTTCATAAGCCCTCCGGCTTGTACTACTTCTCCCGATATCTTCGAAAGCTCACCGGCCTGTTCTCTTTCTCCGGCAGCCTTCGTAAGTCCTCCGGCTTGTACCGGAACCGGGGTCACCGCTCCGGATACTACTGCCACGGATACTGCCAAAAGCAAAGTAACAGTTTTCTTCAATAGTTTTCTCATAGATGCCTCCTTTTTCCCCTCCTTTTGCCGGTCCATTCATTCTTCATTTATTCTTTTATATTCTTATATATTCCCATTTATTCCTCATTTATTCTTCATTTACTCTTCGTTTTTTCTTCATTTACTCTTCGTTTTTTCTTCATTTACTCTTCGGTTTTCTTCATTTACTCTTCGGTTTT
>DPZM01000244.1:8457-8606 GCA_003535955.1 Lachnospiraceae bacterium
CTTCGGTTTTCTTCGTTTACTCTTCATTTTATTCTTCATGCATTCAAACTCCCGTCACTAACAAGTATTTTCTAATCAGATAAAGGTATGCGTGTATGCTAGCTGGGATCAATCGATATATTTACACGCCGCACTAAACCAAAGCTTTT
>DPZM01000312.1 GCA_003535955.1 Lachnospiraceae bacterium
TAACTATCTTTATGACCATCTGGCCCGGATTCAAACCGTTCATTACATCCTGGCCCACAGCCCTCTCTTCAACGGACTTAACGAACTGCTTGACAACCCTGAAGTTAACATCGGCTTCAAGCAGGGCAAGCTTTACTTCCTTAAGGGCAGCCTTAACATCTTCCTCAGTAAGGCGTCCCTTGCTCCGAAGGCTCTTGAACACATTCTGCAGTTTTTCGGTCAAGCTCTCAAATGCCATTTATAAAGTCTCCAAAAGAGCGTCGCACAGGCTCCTTATCCTGTCTCCGTTCTCTGATCTGTCTTCCGCCGAAGCTTCCCTTATCTGCCTGACAATATCCTTTATCGCCGAAAACTTCTCGATCATATGAAGCCTGCTCTCGTACTCACCAAGGGTCTTGTCACACCTTTTTATAAGGTCATGGACCCCCTGTCTGGTGATCCCGTATTCATCGGATAACTCCTTAAGAGACAGGTCCTCATATACGGCACACTCATATATCCGCCGTTGGTGTTCGGTAAGAAGCTCGCCGTAAAAATCATATAATAAGTTCTGATAAGCAATACGTTCCATATCCTGCTCCTTACAGCACAAGCTATACTATACACAAAGGAAAGAAGGGTGTCAAGTATTTTTTCTTGACACCCTTCTTTTAAATATGTGTTTCTTTATCGTTATATCATTAAGATCCGGCAGCTGCTTTACTTGATCTGCCTTCCCGCTCTCTTCATCCTTCTCATCTTAACATGGTGATGCATGAGAATGAGCATACATGACAGTGCGATTATAAGTGACAGCAGTGCTCCTATGGCAAACCTTATGGCAATGCTCTTTGGTGATGCCACTGTCTCGGCGATCGCGTATGATGAGAACCTGTCGGTTGCAAAGGTTATAGTCTCCGGATCGTCATCAAGATCAGGGAGTATATCTATCTCATCATTATGGTTTCTTATTATCGAATATGTTTTACCTTTCTTATATACATCGTCCGGTATCTTAATTACAACCTTCATGGGAACGGCAAGCTCCGTAACATTCTCCGGCATCCCGCCTACCATCTTAAGCATTGTAAAGTCAAAATACTTAACCGGCTTCTGACCCACTGCCTGATTTATAAGCTTCTTGGATTTCTCATCTATGGTCTTGTCAGCATCCCTTAAGGATATATTGATCGTAGCACTGGAATCCCCTGCTATCATCAAAACTTCATTGGGCGTGATAAGCTTCTCCACAACTGCTGACAGATTCAGCATACTGGGATTGATATAATCAACAGGCAGCTGTTCCAGCTCCTCACGGCTCATAAGATGATAATCCGGTACTTCAGCCGGCGGAGCGAACTGGTTCTCAACATATGTATCCAGAACTCCCTCATAGAAGGCTGATTCCAATATAGACTTGCTGTCACCGTTGGCTATCATCATACGGGCTTCATCCATGTTGATACCCAGTTTCTTAAGAACGCCCGAATTCTGTTCACCGGCAGGTTCTTCAACTATCCCCAGCTCCTCATCGGTAGGAATATCTATACCGGTAAGATCCATCTCCTCAACGAATTCATCCCCTGCACTACCGGATGCGGCATCCACTATATCAACAACATGATTTTCCGATACGGCAGGTGCTTCGGATTTAAGAACCTTTTCCACCTTCCTGGTCTGTGGCTTCTCTCCGGATGCGACAGCTGCCTTGGCTCCGGCATCAGTCTGAACGAAGGCCACAGCTATCACATGATCGGTCCACACTTCCTTAAATGTATATGAACTTACAGGTCCCACCTGCACACCATCAACCGCTACCGCAAGGATAGCAAACCCGCTCTTGGGTGTTATTGAATAAGTGATATTTGCACCATGCGCAACAACAGAAGTACCGCACGGAGCAATAGTGCCTCCTGTGGTTGCCACACCTGAGCTTATTTTATGCGTCAGGATATCTTCCTTCATAAACACTGCGGTAAGTGAGTAATCCCTGTCAATCCTGTCGATCTTAAAGGTATTGTCACGACCGATAACCTGATCATTTACTGTCCAGTACTGGAACTTATAGCCCTGGGCAGGTTTGGCCTGTACTGTTGCCGACTCACCCAGCTTGTATGTGCCGCTTCCCGAGACAGATCCTCCCTCACTCGGATAACTGCTGAGGGTAAGGGTATACGATGTTTTGGCAAACATGGCAACTATCTTTCTGTCAACAGTCAGATTATTAAGCTCTATTGAAGGCTGGTTGCTTATAACACTCCCGCCTTCCTTCCAACCGGTAAACACGAATCCGTTATAGGCCATGGCAGAAAGAGTAGTCCTGCCGCCATAGGTGATACGGCCACCGCCAACCACGGCTCCAGCCTGATCATTCTCAGGCACTGCGGTAACCGTCACATAATTCTGCTTGAAGTTAGCCTGAACAGTGATGGTGGAGCGAACGTTATTGATGGTATAGTTGGTCGCTGTGGATACCTTCTGCCCGTCACGGATCCAGCCATCAAAATAGAAGTTTTTGTTTGGTATTGCCGACAGTGTAACACTTCCTCCGCCGGCAACCGCGCCTCCTCCGGTGACGATACCTCCATTCTGCGGATTTGCAACCGCATTAACATTATATGAATTACTCTGCACGGTGACGCTTGCCACGGCATACCTGGAAGGATCTGCAACTGATGTTGCGACTACCTTAAGGGAGCCTGACTTCTCCTTGGGATCAATATTCAACACACCGTCACCCGTAATATATGTCCCTGCCGATGACGCGCCGGACACGTTCCAGTTCACATCCTGTTCAACCTGTCCTATATTTGCATTCACGTATGCTGTAAAGGCAAGGCTTCCACCCTGTGCAAGCTTAATGTACTGAGGGTAAACAACAACCGAAGTTATCTTCGGAGAGCCCGTAACCTCCGCTCTTACGCTTATATACTTCGTATTCCTGTTTGCATCATCATTTTTATCCTTAAGATATATGGTGCATGAATATACTCCGATCGGTGCCGCAGGATCAAGGTTGATACTGAATTTGTCCATGCCTCCGATCTTAAGAGCTGTTGATCCGCTTATCAGGGACAGTTCAAATACATTGGCCGAAGCACCGGTTATACCGTATATAAGGTCTATATCCCTGCTGCCAACGTTTTCAGCTGCAAATGTCAGGCCATCTCCTTCCCCGACTATAGCTTCAAGCCAGATGCTTGATATGGAACCACCGTCAACCTGGGTGCGGATCGCATAATCCATCGATTCCTCGGCCTTCCTCTTTGCCTCCTCCTCGGCCGCCTTTTTGGCTTTCTCAGCCTCTTCTGCTGCCCTCTTTGCTTCTTCCTCAGCCTTCCTCTTTGCTTCCTCAGCCGCAGCTTCTTCTTCAGCCTGCTTTTTTGCGGCTTCTTCGGCTTCTCTTGCAGCCCTCTCAAATGCTTCCTGGCGGGCTGCTTCCTCCTCTGCTGCTCTGGCTGCTTCCTCCGCCTGGCGCTTGGCCTCTTCTTCTGCTTCCTTAGCCGCCGCTTCCGCCTGTCTCTTTATTTCTTCCTCCTGAGCCTTGCGTGCGGCTTCCTCCTCTGCCAAACGTATAGCCTCTTCCTCGGCCTGTCTCTGCAGCTCTTCAGGTGTAGGGCCGTCAGGCTCCACTTGCTGCGGCTGATCAAAGGAAGGCATATCCGGAACCGAAGGCTCTTCAAAGGAACCGTCTGTTCCCAAGTCAGCGTCACCGCCAAACTCCTCGAAATCATCAGCTGCCTGCACTGCCAGGACAAGCCCCGAAAGATTCGACGCCAGCATTGACAGAGACAGTATCATGACAATGATAAGTGTGATCCTTCTTTTTTTACTCATACAATACCTCCCTTGTTTGTCATAAAGGGGTCTCCCCTTACAATATGAATCATGTCACATTTTATCCATTCCGTCACATATAATCTTACTATATTTCCCAATTCTTTACAACGTCAACATCTGCACACTACGCTTTTTCATGGACTATCTGTAACATCTTACAGCATATTATACAGACCGTCACAAAAATGTCACACCTGCTTACTATAAATATCCATTGCATCTTTCATTATATTAAGGTAATTATCAACCTGGCTGTCATCATAGAACAGATCATCATGGGTATGTTCGGGAAAATCGATTATCTTAAAATTTGAAGCATACCTTGCAATAACTTCCAGATTCTTACGTTTTTCATCAATGGTCTTTTCGCGTTCCTGATACTTAAGGGCATTCAACTGAATAACCGGTCCGTCATACTTTGGTATGGTCTTTACCGTACTGATCAGCCTTCCAACCATATTCAGCTTCTTCACCACCTCCCTGAGGGTTATGGTTCCTCCCGTGATATCATAAAGATTCTTCGGAAAATCCGTAATAGAATACTCTTTTCTACGCTTACCCAAAAGCATATCGGAAAAATCAGTATCTCCCATCAGAACAAATGGCTTATCACCATGTTCTTCAGCCCATGATGCCGCAAGTGTATATGCCACGTAGCCACCCCATGAAAATCCCATAAAACCATCCACCTTTTTACATTCTTTTGGAAGATGATTCTCCAGAATCGTAAAATACATGTCGTTAACTTCATCATAGTCTGCGTCTTTAAAGAGCAGATCATAATGACTGTCCGTCTGTTCAATAACAAAGATGTTGAAATGATCACTGATGGTCTTGAGCATCTTCAGCGTCCTTGCCACGGTTGCCACGCCATATATAAACACAAGCATCGGTTTATCTTTATCATATTCGCCGTAATTCCAGAATACTCTCTGTTTACCGGCAATGAGCTTTCGTATGGTTCTGTAGCGCATCACATCCGTGACTCTGTATTTAAGCCCGTATTCCAGCAAATTGATTTTTGATACAAACATCATTGAGCTAAGGGATGTCATTCCCAGCTCAAACAGATCATCGGTTACGCCAAAATCCATTCCGGGTAAAATCTCTTTGGCAATATCCAGTATATGAGTTTCAAGTGCCGTCTGAGGCTGCTCGCCTTTAATATCCACCAGATTCTCGGGAACCGGCATATGCCTTCTGTCGATCTTATTATTGGGCAGAACCGGCATTTTCTCAAGTCTCATGTAAATCTCGGGCTTCATATAATCCGGCAGAGAAGAAGCAGCCATAAAATCACGAAATCTGCTTTCATCGACAACCGTTCCGTTCTTTACCGTATAATACAGGATCAGATGTCTTCCTCCGTGCACATCAGATACAAGGGCTACGGTTTCCTTAATACCTTCATGTTTACCGGCAACTACCTCTATCTCTCCAAGCTCGATCCTGTAGCCCCGAAGCTTAACCTGATTATCTATCCTTCCAAGAAATTCCAGATATCCATCTTCATTGTATCTTACCAGATCGCCTGTGTGGTACATACGCTCACCCGGCAAATACGGACATTCCGTAAATACCTTTTTGGTCAGGTCATCCCTGTTATTATAGCCGATGCCAACCTGAATTCCGACAACACATAATTCACCGGCCACACCGGCAGGGAGCAGCTTTTCATTTTTATCAAGGATCAGGCATGTATTTCCGGGAATTGGGCGCCCGATAGGCACATTGTTATATGAAACCCCTGTTTCAAGCGGAAACCAGGTAACATCACCTGTACATTCCGTAGGTCCGTACTGATTGAATATCTGTAAACCGGGTTTGCCGGTTACTCCGTACAGGGCCTCTCCGCCTGCGATTATAAAACGCATCGGAAGCTCGTATTCGGTCATCAGGGTCCTTGCAACCGATGTGGTGAATCCACCGCCCGTTATCCTGTTCCTGCGCATAAACCCGACGATCTCATCATAATCCCTTCTCTTGTCCTCACCAAGTATAAATACCGACGCACCTGCTTCAAGAGTCGGAAAATAATCCTCGATGTGGGCATCAAACGAAAATGACCTGTACGCAAGAATCCGGTCACTGTTTTTTATTCCGACAAGATTTTTAATGGAAATTGAATAGTTTAAAAGAGATTTATGTGCTATCATAACCCCTTTGGGCTTCCCGGTAGAACCCGATGTGTAAATCATATAAGCCTTACCCTCAGGATCGGCTCCGGGAAGTGTGTCCCGCTCATGATCATCCGGCCTTCCTTTTTTAATTACCGCCTCAATCTCATCTTCGGTAAGAATGATCTTCGCTCCGGAGTCCTCTATCATGAAGTTGATCCTTTCCCCCGGATATGCCGGATCTATCGGCAAAAATGCACAGCCCGCCTTATGTATTGCAACAACCGCCGTGACATATTCTTTTACTCTGTCAAGCTCAACACCGATAAAGTCACCTTTAACGGCACCTTCGTCCAAAAGGTGAAGCGCAAGGATATTTGAAGCATTATCAAGCTCCCTGTAGGTATATGTTCCGTTGTCGGCACTTACTGCCAGGGAATCCGGAGAATTTTTTACGTTTTCACTGAAATAATCAAGCCAGGTCTTTGACCGGTCTATAGGATATTCCTTTTCCGCGGATGACTCTGTTATTCTTTTTGCTTCCT
>DPZM01000150.1:0-17790 GCA_003535955.1 Lachnospiraceae bacterium
TCATTACATTCCTCGTAAACTTATACGGACTTGCCGTAGATACGATCACGCTCTTGTTATCATCCATGCCTTCAGCCTTATAGATAAGATCGGCTGCCGTGGCGACTGCCGTGTGTGTATCTATAATGTAGCCCGTCTTTTCATAAAGGTTTTTAATTGTTTCAAAAACCTTATCCTCGTCCGCATAGGCCCCATAGAAATCATCAAGCTTCTTCCTCATATCCTCATCTATTTCGTATTTCCCTTCCCTGTTAAGGCCTGCCATCAGGGCAGCGTTCTTCTTCGGATCGCTTCCGCAGCATAAATAAACAAGCCTCTCAAGGTTGCTGGAAATAAGGATGTCCATAGAGGGTGACGATGTCAGGATAAATTCCCTGTTTTTATCATAGCACCCGGTCTTAAAGAAATCGAACAAAACCCTGTTCTCATTGGATGCACATATGAGCTTTCCTATGGGAAGTCCCATCTGCTTGGCGTAATATGCCGCAAGTATATTGCCGAAGTTACCCGTAGGAACCGCGAAATTGAGTGATTCTGTGGCCTTTATCGCTCCCGACCTGACCATCCTTCCGTAAGCGAAGACATAATAGGCAACCTGAGGAATAAGACGTCCGATATTTATTGAATTGGCTGACGAAAACATGAATCCCCTGCCATCAAGCTCATCCCTTAATTCCTTGTCATTGAAGATGGCCTTGACTCCTGTCTGGCAGTCATCGAAGTTACCCTTAACACCTATGACTCCGGTATTCTTCCCCTTCTCCGTAACCATCTGAAGTTCCTGGATACGGGATACACCACCCTTGGGATAAAATACGATGATCCTTGTACCGGGAACATCCGCGAACCCTGCAAGGGCAGCCTTACCGGTATCACCGGATGTTGCCGTAAGTATCACAACCTCTTTGTCGATCTTATTCTTCTTCATCGCCGTTGTCAGAAGATGCGGAAGGATCGACAGGGCCATGTCCTTAAAGGCTATTGTCTTCCCATGAAAAAGTTCAAGGAAATACCTGTCTCCTTTCTTAACCAAGGGGGCTATCTCCTCATCGTCGAACTTGTCATCATAGGCCTTGTTTATACAATCAAGAAGCTCCTCCTTGGTATAATCAGTGAGGAACTCCTTCATTACTTCATATGCCGTTTCCCTGTATGTCATACCCGCAAGCTTATCAACTTCTATATTAAGCTTCGGGAACCTGTCGGGAACAAACAGGCCGCCATCATCGCACAACCCCTTGATGATAGCCTGCGATGCCGTGTAAGGGGTGGCATCCCCCCTGGTGCTTCTATATATGATATCCATTATATTTCTCCGTATATTTCCTTATCATCCTGCCGGGTTAATTATCTTATTTAGTCTCAGTCCCGGTCACAGCTTCTGCGGCCGCTTCCCCGGCCTTCTTGCTGTCGCGAAGCTTCTTCCCGACAAAACCGCCGCAGATACCGACAGCGATCATTATTATTACCAGCAGAAGATACGAAATGAATTGATTGAAAAATGCAACCATACCTGTACCTGTCCTTTCCAAAACTTAATTTAATATAGCATCAAGCCGGCCGTTTCGTCAACCACATCATCGAGGAGGTCATCTCCGTCAGCAGCCGTTGTGGCCAATCGATCACATCTTTCGTTCTCGGGATGGCCCGCGTGTCCCTTGACCCAGGTGTAAGTAACCTTATGCGGTTCCATGGCCTTAAGAAGCCGGACCCACAGGTCCCTGTTAAGGACAGTCTTCTTCTGGGAATTTCTCCAGTTATTCATTATCCAGTTATCTACCCATCCCTCGTTAAAGGCATTGGTCACATACCTGGAATCCGATATGACCTCAACCTCGCATGGCTTCGTGAGCGCTTCAAGGCCGGTTATCACTCCCATAAGCTCCATACGGTTATTGGTCGTCTTCTTATATCCTGCTGAGAATTCCCTTACATGGAGCTGCCCCTTGGGATCAACATAATGTATGACTGTTCCGAAGCCGCCCGGTCCTTCAGGATTACTCCTTGCCGAACCGTCACTGTATATCTTCACCTTCATCATGTCCATGTACCCTTCTCGGTAAAGGCTTCAACCATCGCATCCGCAACTTCTATGATCCTCTTATCGTAATCCATCACCTGAAGGAGGCGGATGGCATTTCTTGACTGTGCCCTGCCCTCCTTGAGCATATAATTGAACTTCACATCATCGGCAGTTACTTCCTCGGTAAAATGATAATTGGAATAAATGCCCTCCAGGATATGGGTAAGTTCTATATCATGTGTCGCCGCAAAAGGAACGCATGTATCCATGGCCAGGCTCTTAAGTATCTGGGTGGAAGCCGCTATACGCTCAACCGTGTTTGTACCCCTTAATACCTCATCTATGCAGCACAGGACGGGAGCTCCTTCATCACATGCATCCAGTATCCTCTTAAGTGACTTGATCTCCACTATAAAATAGCTCTCACCGTTTAAGATAGAGTCATTGAGTGCCATCGATGTATATATCTTGAACCTGTTTGCCTTATAGGAAGCCGCCGGCGCATACCCAAAGGTCTGTGCCAAAAGTGCGGATATCGCTACAGCTTTTAAGAAAGTAGACTTACCGGATGCATTGGACCCCGTAATAAGTATCGGCCCCCTCGCATCGATGCTGTTTTCAACAGGCTCGGATATCAGGGGGTGTACACAATTCTCAACATCAATAAAGGCCTTATCCGAAACGGTAAATTCCGGTTCGCATGACTCTTTAAGGCTTAGCCTGTATGAACCTGCAGCTATTGATGCGTCTATGTTACCAAGTATGGCCCGTATCTTTTTGATGTTGTCCGATCCGCTCTTCAACTGCTTTATGAGCCTGTTTATTATGATAAGGTCGATATGGAAGAACATCTTCAGGTATTCTTCCAGAAGCATGGCAGGATTGTCCATTGAAACACTGCCGCTCGTAAGCCAGACTGATTTGGACAATATGTCCTTAAAGGGCTCCTTAAGCTCGTTAAGATAAGATACATCACCTTCCAGTTCCTTAAGGTCAAGCCTCTTCAGCCTATCGATAGCCTTGAGCATCTTGGCCGTATAATTGAAGGTGACTATAACCGGGTCGATAGCCTTCTTTTTCTTAAGATACGAACCTATTGAATATATCATGGCCGCCAGAAGAAGGATCACCCCTATTGCCGGCATGATAAATACCATGGCTATCGAAATAACCATAAAGGCCACGGTCATATAGTGCCCCGTATTTGATTCGGGCTCAAGGGTGTTAACATATTCAAAAACCCTGGTGACTGAAGTCTTACGGTTTATCCCTATGTCATGGAGGATCTCCTGGACGGCAATACGCTCGGTCTCATTATCCTCAAAATATCTTCTCAGTCCGTTAAAATGGACATATTCCTTATCATCCTCTGTGAGCGCCGGGGAACGCAGGAGGTGATACAGCTGCTCCTCTCCCAGAGCACAGCTGCACCTGTCCATCGCCGTGAAAATATCATCCATGGAGAGGTCATGCCAGGTGATATCGTCGATATAGAACCTGTCAGGAGCTTCTTCCCTGACCGACTTATGATACAGGCTTATATGTTCTATGGCTTCTCCGGACAGAGCTTCTTCATTCCTCTTTCCGAAGCTGTCCTTAAGGAACTGCCTGTAGATGCTTTTATTCTTCTTATCCCTGCGGGCCCCGTCAAGAAATATGATCGTAATAAGGACGACAATACAGATTATGAACAACAAATACTCCATCAGAACAACCTCTTCTGTATCTTTGCTGCCGCCTTATATATCTCACCCGGTGTCATTCCCACGTTAAACTTGCCGTCTTCATAGCGTATAACTCCGTGGATCATTGTCATCTTAACGTTTGACTTGCTTCCGCTGTAAACGATGTTGTTGGCGATATCGTTTATCGGCTGCATATTGGGCTGGTTAAGGTCTATCATTATGATATCCGCTTCCTTGCCGGTGGCAAGAACATCGCAGTCCGGAAGATCCATCGCCCTGGCACCGTTTACCGTTGCCATCTTAAGTACTTCCAATCCTCCGACAACCGATGCGTCATTCTCCCGCAGCTTGGCCAAACCCGTAACAAGGAACATTTCCCGGAACATATCAAGACAGTTGTTTGATGAAGGTCCGTCGGTTCCTATCGCCACATTTATGCCTTCATCCAGGAAACGCTTAACGGGTGCTGTTCCACTTGCAAGCTTGGTATTGGAGCCAGGATTTGTAACTGCCGATATCCCCCTCTTCTTAAAGATCTCGAAGTCATCATCCGCCATATGGCAGCAGTGATATCCGCCTCCGCCATAATCAAACAGACCCAGGGAATCAAGGAATACGGTAGGTGTCATGCCATACCTCTCCTTACAGCCCTCCACTTCGCGAATTGTCTCTGAATTGTGGGTAAACATGGGCTGCTTATACTTATGCGCAAGATCCGACAATTTCTCAAGCAGGCCCTTATCACATGTGTATTCGGCATGGAAGCCCATCTTATATGAACTCAAGGGATGTCTGTCATTAAGCTTTAAGAACCTGTCCTCGAAAACCTCAAGGGACGGGCCGAACTTATTGATCCCCGAAACCTGAACTACCCTCATTCCGGTATCTTCGCATGCTTTTGCGATAGCTTCGGGCGCCAAATACATATCCATTATGGATGTGATACCCGATGTAAGATATTCAAGTACCGCAAGCTTTGTGAGCAACGCGCAGTCCTCAGCACTCATTTTGGCCTCCAGGGGGAAGATCTTGGTCTCCAGCCATTCCTGCAGGGGAAGGTCATCTGCATATGACCTCATAAGAGTCATTCCCGAATGGGTGTGGGCATTCTTAAAGCCGGGCATCAGCAGGTTCTTCTCACAGTCAATTGTCCTTTCAAAGTCAACTCCCGACTTATCAACCTCCTCCTGTGGTCTTGCCTTGCCTATATAGGTTATCTTACTTCCTTCAACCCACAGCTCTCCTTCAAATATCTCCTCACCCTCTGTCATAGTGAGGATCCTTGCGTTTGTAAAACGTATGTTCATATCCATCTCCTTTCCAAATTAAAGTAATGCTCCCGCTCCTCCTAAAGATTATCCGGTCCGAATGAATGCGGCAGCAGCTCTTTAAGTGTATACTCTTCGTAATCATTTACCGACCTGGCTATTATGACTTTGAACGTTTCGGGTATGGTAAACTCACGCAGCACCTGCCTGCAGGCCCCGCAGGGATATGCAAAGCCCAAGGTCTCATCACCCTCTTCCGTACCGCCCACTATCGCTATCGCCTCGAAATCACGCAGGCCTTCCGATACCGCCTTGAATACCGCCGTTCTCTCGGCACAGTTACTTAAGCCGTAAGATGCATTCTCAACATTGCATCCCCTTACGACACGACCGTCCCTGTTTATGAGGGCTGCCCCGACCCTGAATCCCGAATAAGGTGCGTATGACGCCCTTCTGGCTTCAAAAGCTTCCTTGATCAAATCTTCATTCTTCATTTCTCTTAAGCTCCATATAATATACTTCCGTGCTCACAAGCTCCAAGTCTGATGTGTTACCGTAATCTGTTGCCCTGTAGGGGACGATACCGCCGCTGACAAGACGGGCAAACACCGTATCATACTCTTCCCTTGTAAAGCTTGTAAACCTTGCATTATCCATCTCAAGGCCAACGCCTGCATTGGCCGCATCCATTTCATAGAGGGTACCGCCTGTAAATGTACCGTCATAGTAATTGGCAAGGCCCTGATATACCGCATTGCCCAGTTCCTTCTTGGCCGATGTTATAATGGTCTCGGATACCGAGCTCTGGTCTATATCGACGCCTATTGCCTTACCGCCGTTCTCCTCCGCAGCCGCGAATACCGACTTACCCATGGCTCCGCCGCAGGCAAAGATCACCTGTGTACCGCCCTTGTACCATGCCGAAGTCATGCTCTTTACATCATCGCTCTCCAGAAATGTATTTGCATAACAATACCTGATGCTGACATTTGTTCCCATCTCTATGGCTGCGTAATCGGCACCCTGCACAAATCCGTATCCGAACCTGATCACCGAATCCTGGTTTGTTCCACCCATAAATCCCAGCTCGGTGTTTCCGTCCCTTACAGCGGCGTAGCCTGCAAGAAATCCTGCCTGCTCTTCGGAAAAGACTATGGGCATTGTGTTGTCTTCAACCGTATAGTCACTACCGTCCGCGTTATGCGGCTGACCGTCAACAAGAATGAACTCAACCTTCGGATACTTATTCTGGGCCTTATAGATAGTCTCTTCAAAGAGGTAACCCGGGCATACAACCACCTCCGCACCATCCTTTACAGCCTGTTTTATATTCTTCAGGTATTCATCACTCGTCACTCCGTCCGGCTCGTAAACCTTACAGGTCTTCCCTGTTTCCTCGGTATATTTAAGAACACCTTCATATGTTCCCTGGTTAAAAGACCCGTCGTAGACAGTCCCCATATCGGTTATAAATGCTATATCAATACCCTTGCCGCATCCCGCCAAAGTAAATGTCATAAGTACCAGGCTTATGACATTCAGTAATCTCATCTTCATCCTGAAATACTCCAAATCCTGATCCTATATTACATTCGCAAAGCGGATTACCGATTCGGTAAGCAGCTTTTTGAACTTGGGGGCCGCTTCTGCAGCCGCTGCCTGTACCTCTTCATGCGAAAGGGGATTCTCCGACAGTCCTGCGGCCAGATTACATACGCATGATATTCCGCATATCCTCATACCGCAGTGGTTGGCTGCTATCGCTTCTACAACCGTACTCATACCGACAGCATCAACTCCCAGTGTCTTAAGCATCCTGATCTCGGCAGGTGATTCGAATGACGGACCGGTAAGCTGGGCATAAATGCCCTCCTTGATGTTTATATCAAGATCCCATGCTGTCGACCTGATGATATCACACAGTTCCTTATCGTATACACTGCTCATGTCAGGGAACCTGGATCCCAGCTCTTCAATATTTTGCCCAACCAGGGGATTGGGCGCAAACAGCGAAATGTGATCCGTTATCATCATAAAGTCACCCGCACCGAAGTTTAAGTTGATACCGCCCGATGCGTTGGTAAGGATAAGGACCTTGGCACCCATCAGGTGCATAAGCCTTGTTGGAAGGACAACATCTGATATGGCATAACCTTCATAATAATGAACACGTCCCTGCATGCACACTACCGGCACCTCACCCACATAACCGAAAATGAACTGTCCCTTATGTCCGGGCACGGTAGAAATGGGGAATCCGTTTATCTCGCTGTAGGGAAGGGTTCCGACAGTCCTTATCTCGTTGCCGTAATCACCCAGTCCCGAGCCAAGTACTATTGCCACCTTGGGTTCAAGGGGGATCCTGTCCTTGATCGATTCATAACATTTCATCAGCTTATCATATACTTTACTCATCCCTTATCTCCTTTTATTGAATTTATTACAGTGACCACCACATCCTTAACGGTCTGGTAATCAAACATATCATAAGCATCCTTCATCTTCTTTATATTTGAATTCAATTCCCCGCCGAAGTTCCGGCATGACAGATCGTTTATGATCTCCTCACATCTCTTAAGATTAACACTATTAAGGCTTTGCTGCAAATCGGTCATAACTTCGGGATCCAGTTTTTCCAGCTCAAGTTCACCGAGTGAATCCCCTGCTTCCTCATCTCCTTCAAATGCGCCCTTCTCAACAAGGAGGGATTTGACTTTCTTAAGAAGCTCATTGAAGCTTTGAAGTGTGGGATCAAGGTTCTCCTCAATGAACTTCCTGTCATTGTCCTTGCCGGCGAATTCAAGCGCCTTGAACTTCTCCGAAATATTTACGGCTCCTACCGAAGCTGAAGAAGACTTAAGGGCATGTACGTTGGTCGTAAAGAGATTTATATCCCCATCCATAAACTGTGCCGGGACACAGGCAAGCTTATCAAGCCCTTCCCCGTAGTAGGTATTGAGTACTGACAGGTACACATCCTCGCTTCCTCCGACATTGGCTATTCCCCTTTGGATGTCAAAGACAGTGGGATCAGGCTCGGGCCCCTTATTCATTTCCTTAACGGATTCCATGACCTCACCCTCGGCCTCCTCTGTAACGATAACAGCCATCTCTTCAGGCAGATACCGTCTTAACAGCCTTCCAAGGTGATAATCCTTAACAGGCTTGGCAATATAGTCATCAAAACCGTTGTCGATAAGCTTCTCTTTTACATCCCTTCCCAGCTCCGCTGTTATGCAGAGTATAGGTACCCTGGCATTCCTTCCCGGTATCTGTCTTATCCTTCTTAAGGTTTCTACGCCGTCCATCTCCGGCATCCTCTGATCCAAAAGAATAAGATCGAACTCATAATCCTTAAGTATTTCCAGACACTCGCGGCCTGACGATGCTGTCTTTGCATATATTTCAAAGTCACCCAGAAGGGAACACATAACCTTCTGATTCACAAGGCTGTCATCAACCACAAGAACCCTTGCTTCCGGGAATATGAAACGTTCGGTGCTTCTTGTCCTCTCATAATCCCTTCGTTTCCATTCACCGTTAAGCACATCAACCATATTCAGACAGGATATGGGTTTTCTTAAAAGCCTGCAATTGCCGAAATCACCGCACACATGACCGTAATCGGTGATCACGTATGTGATATCTTCAACCATCGTCGATGCCAGAATATCATACAAACCTTCGAAATCCCTCTCCCATACAAAGATGTGGGTGTACCTGTGATTCTCGATCTCATTCCTGAATGCCACAGGACCCATGGCGTAAACCGGATTAATCCTGATATCTTCACACAGATCCTTCCATATCTTCTCCTCGTCCCTGTCATGAAGATATATGAGGATCTTACGGCTTATGCCTTCATCGACGGTAAGCATCGGAGTGTCATCTATTATGTAGTTGGAAAACTCGAAAAGTATCGCGGTTCCGACGCCGACCACCGACTCGATCTTTAAGAAACCGTCCATTGTGGCCAGGAGTTCATTGCAGATGGATATTTCAAGTCCCAGTCCCTTAAGCGTGGCATTTCTTCTGGAATCGTACTTGTTAAAGGCTCCGAGAAGAGAATCAACATCGGCATCGGCCATGCCCGAACCGGTCTCCGCTATCCTGCACTTGAAGCGGACCGTATGTTCTTCAATGATCTTCTCGCACTTTATCTCAAGAGACATGCTCCGTCTCTGATTCTGCTGGATCGAATTAAACAGCAGGTACATGAATATCTGCTTCAGGGCCTGAACATCTCCGAACAGATAGGTGGGTATGGTCCTGTCTATAAAGACAAAAAAGTCGGCATCTTCATCCTGCATTGACTTTGAAACCCTGTCGATCACATCCTTCATAATGTCCCTGAAGCTGAACTTGACCGGTTCATTTTCCCACTTGCCCGAGTCAAGCTTACTGTATATCAGAATGTTGTTCACTATCCTTAGCAGCTGTGATGATGCTTCCTTTATGACTTCGGCCTGCTCTCTTGCGCCATCCGTAAGGTCCTCCTTAAGGATAAGCTCGTTCATGCCTACTATGGAGTTCATGGGATTTCTGATCTCATGCGTCATGTTGGCCAGAAACCTGATCTTACTGAGCTCTGAGTTCCTTATTGATATGTATGACTGCTCCTTCTTTACTTTGGTCCTGTTAAAGAGAGCCGTCTGATACGCAACAACAAGCACCGGAACAAGACATGCAAAGAGGAAATTAAACATCTTCTCCGCAAATGTACAGCCCGTTTCAAGGTAATAATCAAAGAGTTCCCTGTGAATGTAGCTGAAATAGAGCATTTCACCGTAATATGCGAACTCGCACGTGGCAACAAGCCACACTCCCCTGCCCTCTATCGTAAAAAAAGTAAGCACGATCGCAGATGTCAGCAGGACCGGAATACCGTTATAAATAAATCCCGTCACAAAATAAAACAGGGGCAGTATAAGAAAACAGGTTACAAAACACAGGACATACGATATTATCTTGTACTCCTTAAATCTGTACAAAACGTATGTGAAAACAAGCATCACCATAAGAAACACAAACTCAAGGATCTGTACCGGCATACCAAAGCCCGCAAAAGGTGAAATGATCATGCTGAGGATAAGCACCGATATGGTATATCCGGCAACAAGATAGAATTTCTTGCTGGCCATGGGAATATTTTCATCATACAGGTATTCGATTATGTGATTTATTCTTGTCCTTAACTTTTCCTTCATAAAGTCTTCTACTCGTTAATATATTCGATCATGTTCCTTGGAAGCAGGTTCTTGAGTGACTTTTCGATCCGGTCTATCTCAAGAGGCTTGCTGATAAAGTCATCAAAGCCGGCCTCTATAAACATCTCTTTAGCTCCGTTGATAACATTCGCCGTAAGTGCCACGATCGGAACACCTGCCTTTGCCGGATCCTTCATAGCCCTTATGGCTTCAAGTGTATCTATACCGTTCATTTCAGGCATCATATAGTCAAGATAAACAAGATCGATGCGCTCCCTCTCGAGTACACTCAGTGCCTCCCTGCCGCTTAGCGCCGTAAGGACAGTGGCTCCATACTTCCTTAATATGCCGCTTGCCACATTAAGGTTGGTAAGGTTATCATCCACGACAAGGATCCTGGCCCTGCTGCACTTGAAGCCATCCTTCCTTACAACCTCTCTTGCATAAGGTGTATCCTTGTTAAGCAATACACTGGCTATGTTAAGTATATGGATAGGTCTTGTCATTACGTATCCGACCTTGTTCATCGACACCGATTCATTAAGATTGGATATTATGACAAGGTGCTCCTTGTTTATCTCTCTCTCGAGGAACCTCATATCCCCGTAATACAGCTGCGACGAAATAAAGATATGTGAATAGGAGTTGCCCGAAACATAGCTCTCAAAAGTTCTCTTATCCGTAGCCATTTCGGAATATACATGGAGCGAATTGAATATCTTCCGAAGGGCCAGCCTCTCTTCCTCATCACTGACATATATAAGAACGCTGTATATGTCCGGGTTGCCTATATCTACAATACCGATCTTATCATCCACCTGCATGGGTACATTGAATCCGAAATTGGAGCCGACATGATAACTTGACTTAACCGTTATCTCGCCGCCCATCTTGTCTATTATTTCCTTACAGATCGCAAGTCCCAGTCCTGTTCCTTCAACCGCATTGAGTCCGTCTTCCGTAAGGTTGATCCTCTTATACAATTCAAAGAGGTGGGGAATGTTCTCGGACTTGATGCCGACACCGGTATCCTCTATCTCAGCCTTTAAGGTTATTTCGTTATTATTGGCGGCCTCCCCGTAAACTCTTAATACAATACGGCCTTCCTTTGTATACTTGACAGCATTGTTCAGGATGTTTATGAAAACCTGACGAAGCCTGGGACCGTCACCGAATAAGAACCTGGGAAGTCCGTCATCTATCTCCACGAAGAAGTTAACGGAGGAATCCATAAGCCTTACCGAAGTCATATTGATTATCTCCATGAGAAGTCCCGCAAGATCATATCTTATATTGCTTATGGTTATCTCCTGGGAACCTGTCTTACTCAAGTCCATAACCTCGTCGGTAAGGGATAAAAGGGCGTTGGATGAATTCAATATGTTATATACATACTCCTTGACCCTGTCATTGACATCCTGGTCAAGCAGAAGGTCTATCGTTCCGATGATCGCATTCATCGGTGTCCTTATTTCATGAGACATATTGACAAGGAAAATATCCATGCTGACATAGGCGTTAAGCGCATCAACATGGAGTTTTTCAAGGTTGGCTTCTTCCTTTTTATTAAGATACATGCGGAACCGTATGGCCGCGCCGCAGGTTATGCCCGTAATAACGATACCTACAAGTACCGCCTGATAATCCAGTACTGTTTCCCTTGCAGTATCAGCCTCGATCGACCTTAGCATCTGACCCACATACAGAAGGATCAGATACAGGGTCAGATCGAAACAGGTCATTATTGTGGCCCATCTTCTGGAAAGGAGTAAGACATTGTATAGAAGCCCGAATATGAAATACACGGGAATACAGAAGGATATCTTGCCGTATTCGAAATACAGCATGGGAAAAAGAATGATATTTACTGCAAGCGACATGATAATGGCATGCAGCTCGTACTTACGGGTAATGTTTCCGATATAAAGGGTATAGAGGGACATAGCTGCCATAACCGCAACCACAAGGAAGGACCGAAGGGTTGGGAAAAAGATCCTTATAAGAAGGGTCGAAAACAGCAAAGCCATGGTTGCAATGATATGCATTCCGTTATATATCTTGACTTCATCCGAAAGGTCATCACCGAAGTATCTGATTTTAAGTTTATTAAGCGTTTTATCCATTCTGTGAATCGATCCTTAATCAGCAGCGTGTTCGTATTTATCGGCTCCCGAAACGAATATCTCGACAAGATCCGGGTCATAGTGGGTACCGCTCCACAGGCTCAGCCTTTTAACGGCTTCAATGTGCGATAAAGGATCGGCACCGTCATTATGGTTTCTGAAATTGTCGTAACTGTTAACTATAGCAAGTATTCTTGCTTCAAGCGGTATATCCGTAGTCATCAGGCGGTCCGGATACCCCTTCCCGTCCCATCTTTCATGATGTGACCGGCACAGATTATATACATAAGTGAAAAAAGCATTCTTCGATATTGCTTCGGTAACCTTCTTGCAGGCTTCCGCTCCTATTATCGTGTGGGCATGGTTGAACTCCTTCTCCTGCAAGGACAGATCACCCATATCTGCAAGACACCGGTCGGTCATACACAGCTTGCCCATATCATGGAGCTTGCTTGCGAATACAAGCTTCTCCTTGTCTGATTCCGCAATGGCGTACTTCCCGGTTGCCATTATATCTTCCATAAAGATATCCATGTATTTCTGTACGCGTTCGCAATGACCCGCTATCATGTGGGACCTGCCGGCCATCAGGGATGCGAACATCTCAACCAGGGCATATTCAAGCTCCACGATGTTGTGAACCTTTTCCTTAAGTGTATTTGACAGGTTCTCATTGTATCTTTTAAGCTTGCGTTCGCTCTCTATCTGCTGGACATGGACATCAAGACGTTTGCGTAAAAGGGCTGTCGTATAGGGCTTTTTGATATAATCAACAGCTCCCAGATAATAGCCCTCAACCTCTGTTGTCGGATCGTCCTGGGCTGTAAGGAATATGACCCGTACATCGGCAAGCCTGGGATCGTTGCGCATTTCCGAGAGTACATAGAACCCGTTTATATCAGGCATATCGATATCCAGGAGGATGATGTCGGGCGGATCAGGCATATCCCGTAGGAATTCAAGAGCCGTCTTGCCGGCGTTGACCGGAACGACTTCATATATCTCCTCCAATACCTTCTTAGCCATGATAAGATTGGTCATGTTGTCGTCAACTATCATAACTTTGAACATAAGATCCTCCCTAACCGATCATTTACTCTGCATCAGATACTTCATCCCGTCCTTAAGACCGTCAACCGTGAGCCTGTTCATCTTAAACAATCCCTTTACAGCTGTCTCAGCCTCCCGCCAGGGTGCATTGCCAGGTGCCATTTTGGGATTAAGCCATATTATCCTCTTGAAGTTCTTCTTCATGAGCCTGAGCCACTCATAACCCGATAATCCGTCATTGGGGCCCCTGTAATTACCCGTATCGGAATAGAGCTCCTCGGGAGCCATGGCCGCATCGCCCACGATTATGACCTTATAATCACTGTCAAGATTCTTGAATATCCATTCGGTCTCTATCCAGTCACCGAATTCACACTCAGGTGAATTATAGAGCCTTGCATAGATGCAATTGTGGAAATAGTAGGTCTTAACATCCTTAAAGTGGTTGGACTTGTTGACCGACTGAAAAAGCTCATTGAGCAGTGTTGAATACGGGATCATGGTACCACCCGAATCCATGAGCAGAAGGAGCTTTACCGTATTCTTCCTGGGCCTTGAGAATTCAAGCTGTAAGCACCCTCCGTTATTGCATGTCTTATTTATCGTTTCGTCTATATCAAGTTCGGTCTTTGGTACATCAAGCCTTGTGGAGAACTGCCTTAACTTCCTGAGAGCAACCTGGAACTGCCTGTTGTCAAGGACCCTGTCATTCCTGAAATCCCTGAACTTCCTCTCCCCAATGACCTGAAAGGCCGACTGATAACCGGTCGTTCCTCCGATCCTGACGCCGCCCATATGACCGCCCAGATTACCGAAGGATGAATTGCCCATGGTTCCGATCCACTGGTTACCACCGTTGTGCTCGCTCTCCTGGTCCTTCTGGCGTTCCCTGAACTTCTCAAGGACCTCTTCCTTTGTCTCCTCGATCCTGTTGACCTCGCCATCGATAAGCTTCTTCATCATCTCCTGCTCGGCACTCTGTGCAAAATCAGACTTATCAAGCCATCGCTTCATCTGTTCGGAAACATCCTCGGGTTCCATGTGGATGCCCTTGAAATAGTCATTAAAGAGCATATCGTATTTATCAAATTCATTCTCATTCTTACACAGGATCATCCTCGAGATATAATAGAATTCTGTAAGACTGGCATGGGTAAGTCCCTTGTCGATCGCATCGATAAGGGTCAGCCACTCCGAAAGTGATATATCCATTTCATGATCCCTAAGAAAGAAGAAATAATCAGTAAACATTGCGTTTCCTTACCGCCTCAAGATCCTCATCCTTCTTGACAACCGTTCCGATAAAGGGTAATTCGGCACATATCTTCTCGGTAGGTATACCCCCAAGCTGAAGGGCCCTTATCCAGTCGATAAGTTCCGATGTAGAGGGCTTCTTCTTCACATCCCTCAATTCCCTTATATCATAAAAGGCCTTAAGGGCTTCACTCAGAAGATTCTCGTCCAGTTTATCAAAATGAGTCCTTACTATCTCACTCATCAGTTCCTTATCGGGAAACTCAATATAGTGGAAGATACATCTTCGAAGGAAAGCATC
Source organism: Lachnospiraceae bacterium (assembly GCA_003535955.1). GTDB lineage: Bacteria > Bacillota > Clostridia > Lachnospirales > Lachnospiraceae > UBA2868. The sequence goes on from DPZM01000150.1 coordinate 14,912, forward strand.
CGGGAGTTCCTTCTCAGCATTGGATGTGATTATAACAATGGGACGGTGCTTGGCCTTAACCGTCTCCTTGGTCTCATGTATATAGAATTCCATCTGGTCAAGCTCCCACAGCAGGTCATTGGGAAACTCAAGATCCGCCTTATCGATCTCATCTATCAGAAGTACCACCTGGTCATCCGCGCTGAAGGCTTCACCCAACTTCCCCAGCTTAATATACCGGCTGATGTCGTCTACGCCTTCCTCTCCGAACTGGCCGTCATAAAGGCGCTGTATGGTATCGTATACATATAATCCGTCCTGGGCTTTAGTTGTAGACTTGATGTTCCATATGATGAGCTTCATGTTAAGGGATTCCGCTATTGCCTGGGCAAGCATTGTCTTGCCGGTACCGGGCTCACCCTTTATAAGAAGCGGCTTCTTAAGCATCCTCGCAACATTGACCGCCGACATAAGTTCCTGAGAAGCCACATATGTAGCGGTTGACTTAAATCCATCCTTATTTATATCCATTCTTTACTCCAATCTGTACTTTATTGCTTTTCCGGTTCAAAGCGCTAAATCAAAACGTTGCCAATACTCCTTTTATATGATAAGATATTTGAGCTGCAAAATCAATAACCTGTCTTCCCCCTTTGGGGGAAGATGTCAGCAAAGCTGACAGATGAGGGAACCCACAAAAATGAGGTCTGCATCATGATAAAAGACATATTCGGATCCAAACCCTGCGTACTCTCCTTCGAGGTGTTTCCACCCAAAAAGGATGATGATTTTGAAGGGGTTTTCAGGACAATAGATGAACTGGCCGAACTAAAGCCTGACTTTATAAGCGTAACTTACGGTGCCGGAGGTAGCAATTCCAAAAAAACCCTGGAAGTAGCCTCATATATCCAGAATGAGAAGAAGATCGAAGCTCTTTGCCACATGACCTGTGTAGGATATACAAAGGCCGACCTTGACAAAGCCCTTGATGACTTTGACTCATCTTCCCTTAACAATATGCTGGCCCTTCGCGGGGACCGGCCGCTATCCATGACCGATGAGGTGTTTAATAACCGTGAATTCATGTATGCGAACGAAATGGTTAAGTATTTAAGGGATAAGAAAGGGGATTCCGTTACAATAGGCGGGGCCTGCTATCCCGAGAAGCATCCAGAAAGCAGCAGCCTTCAAGAGGACATTAAACACCTTAAGATGAAGGTTGATGCCGGTCTTGATTTCATGACCACCCAGATGTGCTTTTCCAATGATATCTTCTACAGGTATTTTAACCTGCTTGAAACAAACGGCATAGATATTCCGATAACCTGCGGAATCATGCCGATCACAAAGGCAGGGCAGCTGGGCCGTTCCGTTACCCTCTCCGGTTCTTCGGTACCCAAGGAGCTTGCTGATATAATAGCCCTTCACGGAGATGATCCGGATGAAATGTTCAAATACGGCACGCAATACGCCGCATATCAGATAAGAAATCTTATGACACACGGCGTACAAGGTATACATATATATGCTATGAACAATGCCAAAACAGTGAAGGCCATCCTTGACCTTATATAGATCAATCCCATGAGGCGGAGCTTGATTCGTCGCGGCGATCCCGAAGCATAAGGTCTTTTACTGCCTCGGCGGCGGGCTTATTCTCAAACAACACCTTGTTAACCTGATCGATTATGGGAAGGTCGACTCCGTATTTCTCACCCAGGGCCTTGGCAGCCTTGGCGGAATACACTCCCTCGACAACCATCTTGACTTCAGCCATGGCTTCATCCATGGTCTTGCCCTGCCCCATAAGGATACCCGCACGGCGGTTCCTTGAATGCATGCTGGCGCAGGTTACAATAAGATCGCCTATACCCGTAAGACCGGCAAATGTAGATATTGAGCATCCCATCTTTACCCCAAGACGGCTTATCTCGGCAATACCTCTTGTGATGAGCGCGGCCTTGGTATTGTCACCGTAACCCAGCCCGTCCGCTATTCCCGCGGCAAGAGCAACCACATTCTTAAGGGCCGCTCCCAGCTCCATTCCCAGTACATCCGGACTTGTATAAACCCTGAAATTCTCATTCATGAATATATTCTGAACGTATTCTGCTGTCTTCCTGTCAGAGGAACCTGCAACACATGTTGTGGGTATGCACCTCCCCACCTCCTCGGCATGTGAAGGCCCGCATAATACTGCGACTCTGGCTCCCGGGATCTCTTCCTTTATTATCTGTGACAGGGTCATCAGAGTAGCTTCCTCCACTCCCTTGGCAACACTTACTATAAGCTGGCCGCCTGCAACATATGGCGCCATCATCTTTGAAGTGGATCGTGTATAAGGCGAAGGAACAGCAAGGACCAGAACATCCTTACCGGTACAGGCCTCTTTAAGATCCGTTGTAAAATCCATATCTTCGGGAAGCCTGACGCCCGGAAGCTTGTCCGTATGCTCATGCTTCTCCTTAAGCATGTCTATCTCTTCCTTAACTATAGACCATATGGTCACCTCATGTCCGTTATTATGAAGTACAACAGCCAGGGCCGTCCCCCAGCTCCCGGCACCGATGATCGAAACCTTCGCCATTTATATATCCTCCGAATTCAGATTCTCCACTTCGCTCAGTATGACACTATGATCACTCATTTTCATCATCTACATTGATCTCGGGCTTGCTTCTTAAATATGTCTTCCTCTCATTACCGGCGATAAGCCTCTTTATGTTCTCCTTATGCCGGTATATTGCCATTACGGTGAGAGCGCCGAAAACGATATAGTATTCCGTAAGTAATCTTCTCCCGGATTCAGCCGGGAAACCGTATGCCCCCATTTCCCCGAAAACAACCACGGTAATGAACAAGGTAATGTATCCCACTATAGATCCGAGGGAAACATAATT
>DPZM01000150.1:17966-20542 GCA_003535955.1 Lachnospiraceae bacterium
TTAAAGCCCATATAAAAGGGAAAATTATGCCCCAATATGACTCCTGCCGCTCCGTAAAGAGCAAGAAGGCATATCCTGTCAGGATACCTATCCGCAAATATATGTTTAACAAGCAGCACTGCTGCTATACACTTAAGCGCATCTCCAAGGAGTACAAGTGCCCCGTATTTCTTCCCCATCGTCCGAAGAACATTCGTGGTGCCCGCGTTCTTACTTCCATAGTTTCTTATATCTATTCCCTTCGCCTTGCCTACAAGATAACCTGTCTGAATCAGGCCGAATGCATATCCTATAACCAGGCATATAATACGTTCCATTATTTCTCTCCTCTCTCCCTTATAATGAACCGTAGCGGCGTACCGCGAAAGCCGAAGGCTTCCCTTATTTTATTCTCAATATATCTTGTATATGAAAAATGCATAAGCTCTTTATCGTTAACAAAAATAACAAACGTGGGAGGCTTAACACTGACCTGCGTCATATAGAAAAGCTTAAGCCTCTTCCCCTTATCTGCAGGCGGTTGCTGCATGGCTACCGCTTCGGTAAGTATCTCATTAAGGACTCCGGTCTGTATACGCATCGAATGATTCTCCACAACCATATCGATCATATCAAAAAGCCTGTTAAGCCGCTGCCCCGTCTTGGCCGAGATAAACACAAGCTCGGCATAAGGCATGTAAGATAAGGTATTGCGTATCCTGCCTTCATACTCGTACACAGTCTTGTCGTTCTTCTCGATCGCATCCCATTTGTTAACGGCTATGATCACTCCCTTGCCGGAATCATGGGCTATACCCGCGATCTTGGCTTCCTGTTCGGTAACGCCTTCAACGGCATCGATCACAAGGACAACAACATCAGCCCTCTCGACCGCGCCTACTGTCCTTACAACCATGAAATGCTCAAGCTCTTCCTTGACCTTGTTCTTGCGACGCAGTCCCGCCGTATCTATAAATACATATTCATGCCCGTTATGGACAACCGGGGTATCGACTGCATCCCTTGTTGTTCCGGCTATATCCGACACAATTACTCTATCTTCTCCGAGAAGCTTGTTAATGATCGAGGACTTACCCACATTGGGCTTGCCCACTATTGCAACCCTGGGCCTGTCATCCTCCTCTTCCTCTCCTGATGTGTCCGGAAAATGGGACACTACAACATCGAGCATATCACCGAGTCCCATCATATTTGCCGAAGATATCCCGTAAGGTTCCCCTATTCCGAGGTTATAGAATTCATATATGTCATTACCGTACTTCTTAAGGTCATCAACCTTGTTTACCGCAAGGACCACCGGCTTTTTGGCCCTTCTTAACATATCTGCGACCTTACTGTCCGAATCAACCAGGCCCTGCTTAACATCGACCATGAATATGATGACATCCGCCGTGTCTATGGCAATCCGGGCCTGTTCCCTCATCTGCGACAGGATCACATCCTTGCTCTCCGGTTCAATGCCGCCCGTATCTATAAGTGTAAAGTCATGATCGAGCCATGTCACATCTGCATATATCCTGTCCCTTGTGATCCCCGGTGTATCTTTAACGATACTTATCCTCTCGCCTGCAAGGGCATTGAACAATGTCGACTTACCGACATTAGGCCTTCCCACTACAGCCACTATCGGCTTACTCATAAATCTTCTCTCCCATTATTGCTTCCACAAAATCCCATCCGCTTGATTTTACAATATCTATATGTACTTGTAAAGATTTTTCAAGGTCGCAAAGCCTGTAATCATCTAGGAAAACATCCTCTCCGGACCTCAAAACACACTGCGGCAGAATAAGGCGTTCACCAAGGTCTTTATCCTGTAACTGTGCCATAATATCCTGTCCTGTAAGGAGGCCCGCAACCGTTATCATCTCACCGAAGAAATCATTCCTGATATCATATACGGTGATCCTTGTATCGGGAAGCTCTTCTTCAAGCTCTTTTGCAAGTTCCCGTATATATGGGGCGGCCAGCCTTCCGGTTGCCATGCTTATCCTTCTCTTTTTCATACGGGAACCCTGATGTTTAAGCAGATACTTCCCAAGCTCTTTCCTTGCTTCTTTAAACTCATCAAAGAGAAGCCTCATCATGCCGACTCCGTTCTCAAGCTGTAAATATCCGTCATACCTATCCCCCTCGGGAAGATCCCTGCCGGCCAAAAGATAGAACTCATCCGAAGCATGTATGAAATGTACACCGTATTCTTCATACGCCTTTTTCTGGTATTTCTCAATAATATCGACCGTTATTATTGCATCCTCCCCGGTAAAAGGTTCAAGAGGATACAGTCCTTCCCTGTGTTTTGACAGGCCTACCGGAACTACGGATACCGATTGAAGAAACGGCAGATATTTCATAAGGTCTTCTATGCTCCTTACAAGCTCATCCCCATCGTTTATCCCCTTGCACAGGACTATCTGTCCGTTCATGTCTATACCTGCCTCGTAAAGGCGGTCAACCTTCTTAAGGGCCCCTCCTGCAAACCTGTTATTTAACATCATACATCTGAGTTCCGGGTTGGTAGTCTGGAAGGATATGTTTATCGGTGACATGTGATATTTTATTATCCGGTCAAGATC
>DPZM01000259.1:0-13476 GCA_003535955.1 Lachnospiraceae bacterium
GGAATTCACCGACAAAGCCGTAGAGGTAGCCAAGGAGGTAGGCAAGGTTGTAGTTGAGGTAGGTACTGAAGTTGCGGAAGTTGCCAAGGAAGTAGCCAAGGCAGGTCTTGCAGGAGCCAAGGCCGGCTTCGATGAGGCTAAGAAGACCTACAACGAGAACAAGAATAAATAAATGAAGACACGGGGACGGTTCTTTTGTCCTCATCGGATATAAACAGATACAACCCTGAAGTAGTAATACTTTGGGGTTGTTTTTTGCCTGAAGTTTTTCGTGTAAGGTAGTGTGACACTTTAGCTCAGAGCTAATGTGTCACCGGTGTGTCAGTTTTTCGTTGCACCGCATTGCATTAGTGTGATAAAATATGCAGGTGCGCATCAGTAATGCGCAGAACAAGGTGAACTATTCGGAGGAGGAATAAAATGTCAAAAGAAATACCTTATAAAATATATTTGGATGAGAAAGATATACCTTCATCCTGGTACAACATGCGGGCTGACATGAAGAATAAGCCGGCACCCCTTCTTAACCCCGGAACGGGACATCCTATGACGGCTGCAGAACTTGAGGGAGTATTCTGTAAGGAACTGGTAGCCCAGGAATTAAATGAAAATGATGCATATATCCCGATACCCCAGGATATCAGGGATTTCTATAAGATGTACAGGCCGTCACCCCTTGTAAGGGCTTACTGCCTTGAGAAGAAACTTGATACGCCTGCTAAGATCTATTATAAATTTGAGGGTAACAATACATCCGGAAGCCACAAACTTAACTCAGCGATCGCTCAGGCTTATTATGCCAAGCAGCAGGGGCTTAAGGGCGTCACGACCGAGACCGGAGCAGGCCAGTGGGGAACGGCCCTTTCCATGGCATGTGCTTACTTTGACCTTGACTGCAAGGTTTACATGGTTAAGGTATCATACGAACAGAAGCCTTTCAGGCGCGAGGTCATGAGGACTTACGGTGCTTCAGTCACCCCTTCGCCTTCGGAAACAACCGAAGTGGGAAGGAAGATACTTGCAGCTCATCCCGGAACTACCGGTTCTCTTGGATGTGCCATATCCGAGGCTGTTGAGGTAGCTACACACAACGAGGGATACAGGTATGTACTCGGAAGTGTTCTTAACCAGGTTCTTCTCCATCAGTCGGTTATCGGTCTTGAAGCAAAGGCTGCGTTTGACAAGATCGGTGTTAAGCCTGACATGATCATAGGCTGCGCAGGCGGCGGATCAAACCTTGGAGGTCTTATTGCTCCCTTTATGGGTGAAAAGCTCCGTGGTGAAGCTGATTACAGGATATTGGCGGTTGAGCCCGCATCATGTCCTTCATTTACAAGAGGCAAGTACGCATATGACTTCTGCGACACCGGAATGATTTGCCCTCTGGCTAAGATGTACACGCTCGGAAGTGACTTTATCCCTGCTCCGAATCACGCCGGTGGACTTCGTTTCCATGGAATGAGCACCACCCTGTCACAGCTTTACCATGACGGATATATGGAGGCTACGACCGTTAAGCAGACGGAAGTGTTCGAGGCCGCTGAGTATTTCGCAAGGGTTGAGGGCATCCTTCCCGCACCCGAGAGTTCACATGCCATCAGGGCTGCCATAGATGAGGCTAAGAAGTGCAAGGAAACAGGTGAGGAGAAGACGATTCTCTTCGGACTTACCGGAACTGGCTACTTCGACCTGGTTGCCTATGAGAAATATAACAACGGTGAGATGGATGACTATATTCCTACGGATGCCGAACTGGCTGAGAGTATCGCTAAGCTGCCCAAGGTAAAATAAGAAATGTGAAGACAGGGGACGGTCCTTGTGTCTTTTAATAAAGTAATTTTAAAAATCTTGATACAGGGCTTGCAATATCGCAGGCCCTGTGTTATTATCAACATATGAACAATCATTCATGCGTTCATTCGAATCGAACTGGCACATCGGTTCTGAACCAATGTGCCGGCAAATGTGACAAAAAAGGTAAATTAGTGGTGAAACGGAGGAAGATGAAAATGAAGAAAAAATTCAAGCTTGAGGACCTTGATTGTGCGAATTGTGCTGCTAAGATGGAAGCAGCCATTAAGGAAATACCCGGAGTCATCAATGCATCGGTTAATTTCCTGGCTCAGAAGATGATGATCGAGGCGGATGACGATCAGTTTGATGCCATAGTGGATAAGGCTGTTAAGTGTATTACCAATGTAGAGCCCGATTGCAAGGTGATCTTGTAGGAAGAGACAAAGGATGAAGACAGAAGAACCGTCCCGTGTATTCAAATGAAACGAGGAACCGTCCCCCCCGGTTCATGAGGAAATGTTATGACTAAGAAGCAGAAAGCAGCATTGTTAAGGATAATAATAACGGCAGTCTTTTTCTTTCCGCTGCTGATCGCAGAGCATATGGGAATGATGGACAGTTTCCCATGGTGGGCTGTACTTATCATCTTTATTATACCGTATGCGCTCATCGGCTATGATGTGGTAAAAAGGGCGATCGTTAATATTTCCCACGGTCAGGTTTTTGATGAGAATTTCCTCATGATGGTTGCGACCCTGGGAGCATTTGCGGTAAGTGAGTATTCGGAAGCTGTTGCCGTTATGCTCTTCTATCAGGTGGGTGAACTCTTCCAAAGTTATGCCGTTGGTAAGAGCAGGCAGTCTATCTCGGCTATGATGGATATGGCGCCTGAATACGCCAACCTGGAAACGGAAGAGGGACTGGAGGAAGTTGACCCGGATGATGTTGAGATAGGAAGTATCATAGTCATTAAACCGGGTGAGAAGGTGCCGCTTGACGGAACGGTCATTGAAGGTGAGTCCATGCTGGACACATCCGCCCTCACAGGGGAGCCGGTGCCCAGGAGAATAAGGGAAGGCGAAGAGATATACAGCGGCTGCATAAATGGGAACGGTACCCTGCGAGTAAGGACAAGTAAGGAATTTGATGATTCCACGGTTGCCAAGATTCTTGAACTCGTTGAAAATGCCAGCGACAAGAAGGCTAAGGTTGAAAACTTTATTACAAGGTTTGCAAGATACTACACCCCGGTTGTGACGCTTAGTGCACTTGCGCTTGCGATCACCGGGCCTATAGCAACGATCATAAGCCGGGCATCCGCAGCAGGACAGACATTTTTGACTGTTGCAGGAAGCCTTGCAGCGGCCGGTGAACTTAAAGGTATAATATCAACCTGGCTTCTGAGAGCGTGCACATTCCTGGTCGTTTCCTGCCCCTGCGCCCTTGTTATCTCGGTTCCGCTGGGTTTCTTCGGAGGCATTGGAGCGGCTTCGAGGAAGGGTATACTTGTTAAGGGGTCTAATTATCTTGAACTTGTATCCAGGGTAGATACAATTGTATTTGATAAGACAGGCACACTGACCAAAGGTGAATTCAGGGTTACCCGCATGATCACAGCCGCTGAATTTACAGAAGGGATCAGGGCAGGCTCTGAGGATGATGCAAAACTGGCGCTGCTAGATATTGCAGCACATGCGGAGTCGTATTCAACCCATCCTATTGCCATGTCGATAATTGAAGCATATAAAGAACGGATGCCGGAAGATGCCGTATTGGATTCTTCACGTGTCGAGAATGCGCATGAGGACGCGGGCCACGGTGTGGATGTTAAGGTTGACGGCCGCATGGTCACGATCGGTAACGGTAAACATCTTGAAAAGCATGGGATCAAATACGATCCCTGTGACGAGAACGGTACGATAGTTTATGTTGCGGTTGATGACGTGTATGCCGGAGCCATAGTCATATCCGATACCGTCAAGGACGGTGTTAAGGAAGCCATAAGCGGCATGAAGCGGGCCGGAGTTGCCAGATGCGTTATGCTTACCGGCGACAGGAGGGCGGCTGCCGAATATACGGCAAAAGACCTTGATATAGATGATTTTTACTCGGACCTTCTGCCACAGGACAAGGTGGTTAAGGTTGAAGAACTTCTGAATAAAGAGCAGGATGGCAGATATCTTGCCTTCGCAGGTGACGGAATAAACGATGCGCCTGTACTGGCAAGGGCCGATATAGGTATCGCCATGGGTTCTATGGGTTCGGATGCGGCGATAGAGGCAGCGGACATTGTCCTTATGGATGATGACCTCAGAAAGATAGCATCGGTTATATCCATATCAAGAAGGACGATGAGTATTGTTAAGCAAAATATCGTATTTGCAATATCTGTCAAGATCCTTGTGCTCATTTTAAGTGCTTTCGGCATAACCAATATGTGGGCAGCGGTTTTTGCGGATGTGGGAGTCGCGGTGCTTGCAATACTCAATTCCATGAGAACGCTGAAGGATCAGGTAAAATAGGGCTAAAAGTGGCTTTTTCCCCTGATAAGTGATATAATCTCAATAACTGTGCAGGAAGTCGTGCACGGCCATTCAAACAGTCAGGGGAGATCTATCATGTACCAGCGCAGGTCAAACATACAGGATATTTTTCTGATGTTTGTTGATTCAATATGTGTAACCATCGGACTCATTATCGCCAATTACATAAGGCATGGGTCCTTTTTCGGTATGCCCAGGAACGACATGAGGTTCTCTATCCTGTGGGGGATGTGCATGGTTGTTTTTCTTATAAGCAACCTGATGTTTCGGATCAACAAGGATTTTTACATCCGCGGACCCTTTCATGAGCTCCTGGTGGCATTTGGAAACAACATGCTCATCTTCGTGGGCGTGACTGTAATACTCTACTTCCTAAAACGAAGTGAATCCTCTTCGCGAGTGGTAATGATCCTGTTTATAATCATAGATACCCTGCTCATTACCCTGATACACCAGATCATCAAGGCCCTGCTTCCCGGCATGTACCAGCGCATGATGGACAAGACCAGGATGCTGCTCGTAACGGACAGGGAACTTGCAGAATCATCGATTGATGATGTCAGGGGATTTGCGGATTTTTCCCAGGAGCTTATAGGCATAACCATACTTGATGATGCGGAGAAGAAGGAATTTAAGGGCCTTCCGGTCGTTGCAGATATAGATAACCTTACCGAGTACTGCAAGAAGGGGTCGCTTGATGAGGTTGTTATAGCCGTAGGTGATCACAGCAGGGATATGTCCGACAGGCTCCTTAAGGTGATGGAAGACATTGCCCAGATGGGCATAATCATACATTACAGGATAACACTGCCCGACCTTAACGGGGCCAGACACAAGATGCTTCTTAAAAGGGGCAACATGTATACAGTCACCTATGCCAATCAGATAACATCTATGGGACAGGTGGTAGTTAAGCGCGTTATGGATATAGTGGGCGGGCTGATAGGATGCCTGATCGCTGCCATCCTTTACGTGATCCTGGGCCCTGTCATCAAGCTTCAGTCTCCGGGCCCGGTACTTTTTTCCCAAAAAAGGGTGGGACGTAACGGCCGCGTTTTTAATATGTATAAGTTCCGATCCATGTATGCCGATGCCGAACAGCGCAAGGCGGATCTAATGGACAGGAATGAGATGAACGGTCTTATGTTTAAGATGGAAAACGATCCCAGGATCACGCCGGTCGGAAGGTTCATGCGTAAGACTTCGCTCGATGAATTTCCTCAGTTTTACAATATCCTAAGGGGTGATATGTCTTTGGTCGGAACAAGACCTCCGACAGTGGATGAGTTCAGCAAGTACAGCTATTCACACAAGAAGAGGCTTAGCTTCCGCCCCGGCCTTACCGGTATGTGGCAGGTCTCGGGAAGAAATGAGATAACTGATTTTGACGAGATAGTAAGGCTGGATGTTGAGTATATCGATAACTGGAATCTCCTGCTTGATATAAAGATACTGCTTAAAACAATAGGCGTTATATTTAAGGGGAAATAAAATGAAACATTACAGGGACTATGTGAGCCTTAAGCTGATAAACATGCTTTCCGAATTTATCATAGTACTTATATCGTACTTTGTTTCCGGAGGGATCAGGTATTATCTGGGTCGTGATTTTATCCGCCTGTTTGACATGCGGGATGTTGTTGTCTTTATTCCCTTTGCGATCGCTTGCGGTCTTTTCAGCGTTTTGTGCTACGCGATCTTTGGTGATTATTCGACCGTAAGGGTGAGAAGTGTACGAAGGGAGGCAACAAGGATCACCTTCGTTCAGGTTTTCACAGGTATAACAACTGCCGCAGTACTTTTTCTTACAAGGGGCAGCCAGTTTTCCCGGGTATGGCTGGTTATTTTCACTTTTCTTGCAATTGTGTTCCTGATAATAAAAAGGGTTGCCTTTTCGGCATACAGTCTCTATTACAGCAGGAAGCATCAGGGCCTGTCCAGGATCCTTATTATCGGTGATGGTAATAATGCGGTGCGCTTCTACAGGGGACTTGAGAAGGTTCTCCATAAAGAGAGTGAATACGCAGGACATCTTGCCTTAAGGGAGGATCCGGCAATTCCGGGCTATCTGGGTACTTATGATATGATAGATGAGATCATCGACAGGACCGGAGCCGATGAAGCCATCATATGTTCCGAACTTGAAGAGAAGGAACTTAACAGGCTGCTTATAGCCTGCGCGATAAAAAGCGTAATAGTATATATAATTCCTTCCTACAATGATTACCTGAGCGGCGGAAGGATATTGGGTACTTATGGCGACCTTAACATGGTTGAAGTCACTGCTCTTCGTGTTGACAACATCCTTGGAGTCAATATTGCAGTCACAAATATGGAATCGACCATTCATGAGCTTGCTAAGAAGCGGAATGAGTGGAAGGGACAGTATATCTGTGTTTCCAATGTACATACGACCGTTATGGCCCATGAAAATCCGGAATATATGAAGATACAGAATGAAGCGGTAATGGCGCTTCCGGATGGCAGTCCCTTATCTTCCTACAGCCGCGAGAACGGTAAGACAACGGCTAAGAGAGTCACAGGCCCGGATCTTATGAGGGAACTCCTGACAAGAAGCGGCGAGTACGGATTTACACACTTTTTCTATGGCTCAACGCAGGATACACTCGATAAATTAAGGACCAAGATAGAAGAGAGATATCCTGATGCTAAGATAGTAGGCATGATATCTCCTCCTTTCAGGGAGTTGACACCTGAAGAGGATGAGGCGTATGTTAAGCAGATAAATGACGCCTCTCCCGACTTTGTCTGGGTAGGTCTTGGAGCTCCCAAGCAGGAGATATGGATGGCAGCCCATAAGGGAAGGGTCAACTCGCTTATGATAGGTGTCGGAGCCGCCTTTGATTTCGAAAGCGGTGAAGTGAAGAGGGCACCCAAATGGGTCCAGAACATGAAGCTTGAGTGGTTTTACAGGATGCTTCAGGACCCTAAAAGGCTGTTTAAGAGGTACTTCGTAACCAATATAAAATATCTGTGGCTGACAAGGAAATAAGTATTATCAAAGGGATGAGCTGATGGGAACTCTATTTGCGGTAAAAAACAATATATTTTTAGCAGTATTCATTTCGATTATTTTAGGCTATCTGACAGGATGTATCAATTTATCCTATCTTATCGGAAGGCTTAAGGGATTTGACATAAGGGAACACGGTTCGGGGAATGCGGGAGCATCCAATGTTATCATTACCATGGGTAAGAAGGCAGGAGCTTTTGTTGCTCTCTTTGATATATTCAAGGCTTATTTTGCAATAAAGCTTACTACCCTGGCCTTTCAGGATATTTTTATCATCGGAACAATAACCGGAGTGGCGGTAATACTTGGCCACATCTTTCCGTTTTATATGGGATTTCGGGGTGGTAAGGGATTTGCTTCACTCGGAGGATCGGTACTTGCGCTTGACTATCGTTTGTTCTTTGTACTGCTGATACTTACTATATTCATTGTATTTGTATCCAATTATATCTGTTTCGGTCCTACGAGTATATCGATAATATTCCCTATTGTTTATGGATATATGAATCGTGATATCGGTGGCTGGTATGCGATGCTTATTTTCTTCATTGCTTCGGTGGCCATATGCTACAGGCACCGTGAGAACTTTAAAAGGATACGGGAAGGGAATGAACTTAAGTTTTCCTTCCTATGGAACAGGAAGGCGGAAGCCGACAGGTTCGGAGTTGAGAATGACGACGGACATACATATCCCTTTGAAATGGAAGAGGATGGAGCGATAAAACATAAGGAATAAGAAAACCCCCGCACAGCGGGGGTTTTCTTATTCTATTTTAGCGTTGTCTTTAACCACCTGTATTGCCTTGTCCTTGTAGAGCGACTGTATCAGGTAAGGATCTCCGTACTGTTCCTTCCTGTCGGCGTAGGCTTCATCCCCGCCCTCGGTTTCCTTGATATGGGCCTTGTAATCTTCGATTGTGCTTCTTATTCCTTCCTTCTCCATGATGGCCTGGTAAGTGAGGATGTCCTTCTCGGTTTCCTTGCAGGTCTCGTCGAGTGACTCGTCGTATTCCTCTTCGCTCTTGCCCTGATAATCATAGAAGTCATTGTAGGTCATACCATACTGGGCATATACATCCTTCATGATATTGAAGCTCTCCATCTCGGAGTACTTCTGTACCGACTTAAGGTTTTTAAGATACCTGGAAGGATAGCTTGTTACTGTGGTGTTATCCCTTAAGTAGTTCTCTATCCAATCATTTAAGTTGGTTTCATAATGTGTGTCCTTAAGATACTGCTTATACTCTTCAACTGTGCTTGCCTTATCCGATAAATATTCGGCAACAAAGTCATCCGTGAATTCGGGAGCAACATAAATGCCGTTTATCGTACAATCGAACTGTGCATCCTTGCCGGCAAGGTCAGCTGACTGATAATCATCCGGGAAGGTTACATTAACCGTAACATTGTCTCCGACGCCAGAGCCGATGAGCTGCTGTTCAAAATCATCTATGAAGGTTCCGGATCCGATCGTAAGGTCTGAACCCTGTCCGTTTGAATTACCGCCTTCAAATTCAACTCCGTCGATCGTTCCGACATAATCAAGGTTGATCTTATCACCGTCTTCGATCTTCTTATCTGTATCTGTGGAAAGCTCGGTATGCTGGTTAAGCTGATCGTCGATATCCGACTGAACTTCTTCGTCCGAGTACTCTATGTCACTCTTTTTTATAGAGATGCCCTTGTATTCGGGGAGGGTTACAACCGAACTGGCCGTAACACCTTTAACATAACCGTTATCATCAAGCATCTTGGAATAATCACTGCTTGGATTAACCCTGTTTATGGCCTTGATGGCTGCTGCGGAAATAAGATATATTATACCGGCTGCCACAAGGGCTAATATTACATAGCTTATTATCCTTCCGGTCATTGCCGACCTTTTGGCCTTCTTGTTCTGATTGGCACGGTCGATACGTTTCTGCATGCTCTTGCTGACATTTTCAGCATTCTTCTCATCATTTTTAGTTCCCATTTTGAAAAAACCTCCGATAAATTATTACAACATTCTATAGTTTAACTCATAATCCGATTATTTTAAATAGTAAATATGTGAAACTTTTATGTATCGGGCTCCAAAGCATCGGGAGTCCGTCTTACCCATTCGCAAAGAGCGATAACACAGAAGATCATCGGAGTACACAGGATCTGCTGGTAACAGAAGAGGTTGTGGAAGAAGTATCCGAATATAGCGGCAACTCCTGCAGCGGCAACCGGATTGTCGCATTTTTTCATAAATACGATCGCTGAGCTTACAAAAATACCCATATATGAAATAAAGCCGAGGATCCCTTCGTCAAAAAGCATGTTTAGCCATTCGTTATGACAGCAGACAACTACCTCACCCGCCCAGAACTGCTGCATGGCACTTGCCCTTGGTTCAACAGCATAGGCAACTGCTGCATAACAGTCAGGCCCTGGACCGGTAAGAGCCATGCTCCGCCACAGGGGTTCCTGCATAAGCTCGATGGTATTGCGCCAGGTATATCCTCTGTTATTTCCCCAGGCATCATTAAAAGTCAGGTATTCAACACCCTGGAGAGCTGAAGTCGGAAGCATTCCTTTTGTGTTGAGATATCCGATAATAATACCGAGAGGCAGACAGGCAATGATCAGACCGACAAGTACGTTTCTCAGGGTCTTATGCTCGTTTATTTTATAACTTCCTTTGTTGAATACTTTCTTTATAAACACATAGAAGGCAATCAGCACGGCCAGTAATATCCATGTGACGAATGACTTTGACACAAAGAAGGACAGGGAATCAAGCTGGCTGGCTTTATCGGGGAAGAGGATCTGAAATATTCCTATTATCTTCATCGAACCAAGCATGATGATCATCATTTCCATGAAATTCAGAAAATGATCGTTGCTTGTGAAGGCCAGTGCAAACAAGACGGTCACTATGGTAGCAAAAGCAAGATAAGCCGAATCGGAGTTCTGGGTAACGAAGGTTGCACCGCCCATGGCGACAAAGGCGGCAAGAAGTACATTTGTTACGGTTAGTCTGCGCTGCCTGAATTCGAAGAAGGCCATTCCTATCGGCAGAAGGACCACCATAAAACTTGAATACCAGGAGGATTGTCCGAGTGTTGACAGGAATTTTATCATATGATATTCCTGCAGATTCTCATATAGTCCCAAAGGATCAATATGGAAACGGTGAAGGACTCCGAATAAGAAAACAATGAATGCGGTCGTCAGTGAGATAAACAGAAAATCCTTGCGCCAGCTTTTCATAAATAGACGGGATACCAGAAAATATACGGCACAAAAAACAAGCTGGGAGCGGAGGCCCATGTTCCAGCCCTTATATCCTTCCCATGGAAGGTTAACAACAGGAGAATCAACGCCTCCTCTGAAGAGGTAGAAGACCGGAAATTCATTTGTTCTGCTTGGTGAGAATAAATACGAAAGTATTGAAGCGACCGCAAAAGCAATAACGAACCAGTCGATCACAGATAATGATCTGATAAGGCTCTTTATCGATGCTGCGTTTACTTTCTTTTCCGTAAAAAGGGTGAAGATATATACGGCAAGCATTATGGCGGCCATAGACAGGAAAGACACCGTTATATACATGAACATTGAGTACTTAAAGTCACCTATATCATAGTATTTGTCGTGATAAAAGAGCGGCATTGCCAGAAAGAACACACACACATAGGTTGTGACCAGTATCCTGAACAAATATACAGTGACTTCGGATGCAGACATGGGGTCGCTTTTTTTGTTTTTCTTGCTCATCAGGTACTCCTTTTGCTTTTTTGAAATACAGCCTATAGTATACATCCAAATACTTTTTATGTACAGCAACTCGTCTTTCATATATAATAGGAAGTTGAGAAGGGAGGTATAAGATGAGCAGGTTTGTATGTGACGGTTCCTACCGTGATGATATGAACGAGTATACGGAGGGAGTGTTTAAAAAGTATGGTGCCGCATCACGGTCGGCCGAGAGGGAGATAATGATCCTGGCCGAAGAAGGTAATACGGTAGCCCTCAAAATGTATGCCGATATGATCTTTTACAAAAGGATACTAAGAAGGAACGCATACAGAGAGGCGTTCTCCCTGTATCTTGAGTCGGCAGGGATAAGCATTGATGAGGAAGGGAAGTGGCACGCAGATGAGCGGGCTTATCCCGTATCCTACTGGATAATAGCCTTCTGCCTGGTGAATTACAGAAGAGGATCCTTCCTTATTAAATGTGAGACGATAGATGTCATCGATAAGATGACCGTCGCCGAGAGGTTTTCTACCGCTGTTGAGCTTGCGGTAACTTCTCTTCAGCATGCCGTTATTCCGGGTGCCCTGAACCTTATCGGACGTATTATCAATGATGTTTCTAAGGATCCTGACCTTTATGAGGAAATAAAGGATGTGATAGAGGCTTATATTCCGATAAAGTCATCACTGGCGGATATGGCAGATGAATATTATAAGGAAGCTGCAAAAAAGGGATATGTATATGCGGCAAACAATCTGGCGTCAAGAGAGGCAGACAGGATATCACAGATGGATGAGGAGGCTGACAGTGAAGAACTGGAAGCAGCCGTAAACAGATACGTGGAATACCTTAAGATGTCTGCTGACAGATACGAGCCTTATGCGGCAAACCGTCTGGGACTTTTCTATATGACGGGTGAGATAAGGGGAAGAGAAGGAGTTACTTATTATAAGAAATATACGGACACCGTACTTGCCAAGGAGTACTTCAATAAGGCTACTGTATGTCCTGATGCCAATTCGGCATGGGCCTTCTTTAACCTTATAAAATATTTTCACAAGGATTATGATAACAATATAGATTTTATGAATGAGCACATGGATTATATCAAGGAGTTAAATCCGGAAGTATACAGCCTGGCCATGGAATTATAATTATTTAAGGGAGGAAATGTTATGTTTGCTAACACGTTTTGGGCACTTGTACCGGCGATAATAGCGATCGCACTGGCACTCATCACCAAGGAGGTGTATTCATCGCTGTTTATAGGAATTGTTGCCGGGGGACTATTGTATTCGGGATTTTCATTTACGGGGACCATCCAGCATGTGTTTGTCGATGGTATGATAGCCCAGCTTTCCGATTCCTGGAATGTCGGTATACTGATCTTCCTTGTTGTCCTCGGAAGCATAGTCATGCTTATGAACAGGGCAGGAGGTTCGGCTGCTTTCGGGCGGTTTGCGGTTTCCCATGTTAAGACGGAAACAGGAGCCAAGATTGCGACAATAATGCTCGGGATCATTATTTTTATAGATGATTACTTTAACTGCCTTACAGTAGGATCGGTAATGAGACCGCTTACTGATAAGCACAGGATATCGCGTGAGAAGCTTGCTTATCTTATTGATGCAACTGCAGCACCTGTGTGTATCATAGCTCCCATATCATCATGGGCAGCGGCGGTTACGGGTTTCGTTGACGGAGCTAACGGACTTACGCTTTTCATAAGGGCTATTCCTTATAACTTTTATGCGCTTCTTACACTTGTTATGCTCTTTGGCATGGCTGCAACGGGAGTCGATTACGGGCCGATGAAGCTTGCCGAAATGAATGCAAAGCTGAACGGCAGTAAGGATGAAGAGAATAATGGTGAACATCCTTCCATAACCGGAGCTGATGACCAGCCCAAGCCTCCGGTTTCTAAGAACGGCAAAGTCATACATCTGGTATTACCTATCGTTGTTCTTATTACTTCATGTGTCATAGGAATGATCTATACAGGCGGTTTCTTTGATGGTGAGACCTTTGTCGATGCCTTTTCCAATTCCGATGCATCGGTAGGCCTTGTATACGGTTCGGTTGCAGCATTGGTAATAACGATCATCTTTATGCTGATAACAAGGGTTCTTTCCTTCAATGAATGCATGAATACAATTCCGGAGGGATTTAGGAGTATGGTTCCCGCGATCATGATCCTTACATTTGCCTGGACTTTAAAGGCCATGACGGATTCGCTCGGTGCTAAGGAATACGTTGCTTCGCAGGTTGAGCTTATTGCAGAAAACCATGCGCTTATGAGCATTCTTCCCGCGATCGTTTTCCTTATCGGAACCTTCCTTGCATTTGCAACGGGAACTTCATGGGGAACCTTTGGAA
>DPZM01000259.1:13535-14107 GCA_003535955.1 Lachnospiraceae bacterium
GGAATCCTTATTCCCATAGTCGTTAACGTATTTGGTGCTGACCTTAACAATGAGCTTATGATAATCGCGATATCCGCATGTATGGCAGGTGCCGTATGCGGTGATCACTGTTCACCTATCTCGGATACAACGATAATGGCAAGCGCCGGAGCCCAGTGCAAACATATAAATCATGTATCCACCCAGCTTCCTTATGCAATGACTGCTGCCGGAGTTTCCTTTGTAACATATATAGCAGCCGGCTTTATCAGAAACTGGTTTATAAGCCTCCCTATAGGAATTGTTCTTATGCTCGGCTGCATATTTTTGATAAAATCTATGGAAAGCAAGAAGGTAGAAGCATAGATGAAAGAATATATCATGCTTAAGGACCTTGCCGGTCATCTTCATTTGAATAAGGGCGATAACGTTTATGTTACATCCGATGTAAAGCAGCTTCTCTACGACTGCATTCAGCATGAGGATGATACAGACCTTAATATCCTTATAGACGGGATCATAGACATTATAGGTCCCGATGCGACACTGGTGTTTCCGACTTTCAACTGGGCCTTCTGCAAGGGTGAGCCTTA
>DPZM01000251.1 GCA_003535955.1 Lachnospiraceae bacterium
ACGCACTCTTCCTTCTTCGCTCCCATCTCGTTAACACACATCATTACAATATCCTCCTTTTTCAGGACATTGTTGTTATCCGCACCGTGCATGGGATCGCAGTATCTGTCAAAATCATAATGCTTAAGGAGCTTAACGGCATAGTCCTCACGCTTATATGTGGCGACTGCCATTCCTATGCCCCTGTCTTTAAGGGTCCTGCACAGATCATAGATACCTTCATAGGGTTTCGCCTTAAGCAGGGCCCTGTCCTTATAAAACTCACGGAAAACCCCTGCACCCATCTGGGCTTTCTCATCACTGAGTCCATATAATCTCTTTAGCGAAACCTGGACCGGGGGCCCTATAAAGGACAGCTTCTGTTCAAGCGTAAGTTCACTGTATCCCAGCTCATTAACAGTATGTTCAACGCTCAAAAGAATCCCTTCGCTGGTATCGAGCAGGGTTCCGTCAAGATCGAAGATCACGTATCTTATCATATTTATTCCGTTTTATTACTCCTTTTATCATAATCAGTATCGGATGCTCTCATACTCATGCCTGTCAAGGAATGGTGCCATATCGTCAAGCGATGTCGATACAATCCTTCCGTCCGGTAATACTTTGGAGGATGATTTGGGTTCGAAGTTCTGGTCCGGATCCACAACGGTTTCACATATGCACGGACCATCCCCGCTTAGTACCCGGTCCAGAATATCGTCAGCACTTTCCTCCGAATCAAGCCTGTAATAAGGTATACCGAAAGCATCAGCCAGCTTCGAAAAATCAGGAAAACCCACACCGGTTTTTTCATCTATCCCTATAAAAGGCGGTTTGAAAAGATTCCTCTGGGTCTGTCTTATTGACAGGTATCCATTATTGTTCAATATGAAAAGCTTAATGTTCAACCTGTTATACGCGACAGTTGCAAGCTCCTGGATGTTCATCATAACGCTGCCGTCACCATCGATGCAGATTGTACGTCTGCTGTTATCGGATACCGCAACGCCCAATGCCGCCGGAAATCCGTATCCCATCGCAGCGCAGCCCGAATTGGTGAACATTCTCTGCCCCTGTTTTATCTTAGCTGCCTGGAAAGTAACAACGCAGGCGGCTCCGTTTCCTGTTATAATACGGTCATCATCTTTAAGATGTGCAAACAGATCATCAACAAATACGTAGGGATTAATAAGTCCGCTCCCATGGTATTCCTCTCTGACAACAGGAAACCTTACAAGCAGATCTCTGCACCAGCCAACCCATTTCTCATGTACACTTAAAGGCTCATATGGTACAGCCAGCATCTTATCCAGGAAATCATTCACACCGGAATTTATCGGGAGATCAACCTTAACGGTAGGTTTGTAGAGTTCCCTCGGATCTATATCTATAACTGCCTTAAATGCCTTCTCCGCAAAGTCATAGTGATTGTAGCCCGTCATCCTTATATTCATCCTGCAGCCCAGGCTTATAAGCAGGTCGCAGTTCTGAACCGCAAAGTTACCGGAACGTGTCCCTACGGTTCCGGGCATGCCGGCATAATAGGGATTATCGTAGGCTACGGTATCGTTGGCATTCCATGCCGTAACAACAGGTATCCTGTACTTGTCAAGAAACTTAAGCAGCTTATCCGTTGCCCCCGCAAGATTTATTCCCGTACCCGCCAAAACAAGCGGCGACTTTGCCTCCCTTATCTTCCTGACCAGCATATCTATCTGGCCATTCGTTGCATAAGGTTCATTCCAGGTATATTCCGCATCCCTGTCAAAATGTACCAGATCATCCATATCTATCAGTGCCCCCTGGACGTCAAGAGGTATATCAAGCCAAACAGGACCTCCACGGCCTTCAAGGGCCAGATACAATGCCTTTTCAAGGTGATAGGCGATCATTTGGGGTTCTGTGACCATCACGGCATACTTGGTCATTTTCCTGACACAATCAATTATATCGACTTCCTGGTCGCCCAGCTGTCTTAAATTAAGCTCAGGTACAGCCCATACTGTAGTTTCCCTCTTGGCCTGTCCGGAGATCACGAACATGGGAACAGAGTCAACATAGCCGCCCATGACACCGGTTATCGCATTGGTACCGCCGGGTCCGCTCGTGACACACACGGCAGCCAGGCGCCCGGTCATCCTCGTATAGCCTTCTGCAGCGATAGAGCAGGCCTGCTCATGGTGATTAAAAATACAGTTTATACCCGCTTCATGACCTATGGCGTCATCAAGATGCATTGCTCCGCCACCGGTTATCATAAAGCAGTCCTTTATGCCGTTATTTACCAAAAATTCCGATATATATTTCGCTACTTTTATTTTCACAGCCGGTCTCCTTTCAACTTCAGGGCAGGCACAAAATACTAAGTATTTTATGCTGTTCCGAATTTATTTTATATACTCTGACGGAGTTATAAATCTTATTTTAATACTATCCTTTATATCTTCAAAAAATCTTACAGCATAGGCATTGAGCGACTCTGCCTTGCCGGTCAGGAAGCTGTAAGCCTTATCGGTATCCAGATAATTGACATTGTAAGGAGTATACCCGTCAAATCCGGCAAGAGCAGCCTCCCCGCATCCGCACTTTAGCAGCACACGTATCAGCATGCACATGGAGTTATCCGGAAACTCCGCGGATTCATCTATAACACTCGAATAATTGATTACATAATCAAAATCACGTTCATTTTGTGTAAGATTTGATGAGGCAATAAGCTTTATGTTCTGATTCTGTTTCTCATGAAGTCTTGTTGCGGACTGGAGAAAACGTGTGGTATTTGTTATGAACATATAATCCGGATGAAAGTCACCCGGTATGTAATTTATTGAGATCACCAGCGGAGCATTATCCTCAATATACTTATTGATCCTGTCCCTGTACTCTTTAATGCTTGCTCCGGGACCTATCATTAGTATCTTTTTGTCCTTAAGGGCTTCAGCCAGTCTGTTTATATCGGACGAATCATCGCACTCATGCTTCTGATAGTCCATGTACAG
>DPZM01000103.1:0-310 GCA_003535955.1 Lachnospiraceae bacterium
TGGAGGAGAAGCGTCCCTTCCCCGATGTCTTCATATGTGCCAATGACAATATAGCCGTCGGTGTCTGCACCAGGGCAGAAGAACTTGGCTTTAAGGTACCGGGTGATTTCTATGTAACGGGCTATGATAACCTCGACAAGGCCCTCTACTTCCTTCCGCAGATATCAACAGCCAGTATATCCCGGGAGAAGATAGCGTACAGGGCCATGGAACTTCTTCTTAAAATATGGGACGGCGAGAAGGTTCCCCGCATGTCCCATATCGAAACGAAATGTCTATTCGGTGAATCCTGCGGATGTAAGAACAACGG
>DPZM01000103.1:465-2808 GCA_003535955.1 Lachnospiraceae bacterium
CTCATGCAGGCCAGGGAATATACCGAAATATTCAGGTACGCAAGAGAGTATTTCAGCTCATTTGAGAAAAGCTGCGATGAATTCCACATACTTATAGATCCTGCGCTCGAATCGGCGTCTGCCAAGGTCAGGCTCGGAAAAAACGGTTACCGTATTGACCGTATGAAGGTGGCTTATGCCTATGAGAACGGCAGCGAGGTATCTTATACAGGTATAGATGAATGGATGAAGCACGCCGCCTGTGCCGGATCATGCACCAACACCCTCTATGTTCCCATCCACTTTTCCGATAAGCCGGTGGGATTATATGTATTCAAGAACCCCGACTTTCTGTATACCAATTCGAAGCTTTCGGATATGCTCTCACCCATAAGCATGGCAATGCAGCAGCTCTTTCTCAACCGGATGCTCACCAATACATTGAATGAGTTAAAGCACCTGTATAACCGTGACCAGTTGACCGGCGTATACAACAGGATTGCCTTCAAGGAACTGCTCATATCGAAATATAACGAGGCCGCCTATGACGGTTTGGAAGGTGCCGTGTTCTTTATTGATGCGGATAACTTCAAGGAAACAAATGATACGTTGGGACATGACAAGGGTGACAAGGTCCTTAAGTGTATTGCCTCTGCCCTTGTAAACAGCCTAAGCTGTGAAGGATATGTGTGCCGATACGGCGGCGATGAATTCGTAGTCTTTATGCCATCCGTAAGCAATGATGATGCCGAAGGCTACAGGGATGCCGTATGCTCTTCACTTGCCGCGGATAATATAAGCGTAAGTATAGGGCTTGCACTCACAGGTGCCGACACTTCACTTACGCTTAAAGAATGTGTTGCAATTGCCGATGAGGATATGTACAGGGTCAAGGCCCTGCACAAGGCTTCATCAAACGGCTGATCGTTTAATCATTATATCCGTTGGGGTTCATGGACTGCCATCTCCATGAATCCTCACACATCTCATCTATTCCGTATTTAGCCTCCCAGCCAAGTTCCTTCTTTGCAAGTGAAGGATCCGCATAGCATGTGGCAATATCACCCGCACGCCGGGGCTTGATCTCATAGGGCACATCATGTCCGCATGCCTTTGAAAACGCCTTAACAACCTGAAGAACGCTGTATCCGTTTCCTGTTCCCAGATTGTAGATCTTTACTCCGGGATTCTCCTTGATCTTATCGATAGCCTTAACATGACCTCTTGCCAGGTCAACCACGTGAATATAATCCCTTACACCCGTTCCGTCCGGCGTATCATAATCATCTCCGAACACACCGAGGCATTTAAGCTTGCCCACTGCAACCTGTGCCACATAGGGGAGGAGATTATTGGGGATACCCTTGGGATCCTCACCAATAAGTCCTGACTTGTGGGCTCCTATAGGATTGAAATATCGAAGGAGGATAACGTTCCACTCAGGATCGGATGTATGAAGGTCCGTCAGTATCTGTTCAAGCATGCTCTTTGTCCAGCCGTAAGGATTGGTAGGACTTCCCTTCGGACACTCCTCTGTAATGGGTATAAAGGCAGGGTCACCGTATACCGTTGCCGATGATGAGAATATGATGTTCTTGCATCCGTTCTTTCTCATGGCATCGAGCATTACGAGCGTACCGTTAATATTGTTCTCATAATACTCAAGGGGCTTCTGCACCGATTCGCCTACTGCCTTAAGGCCCGCAAAGTGTATAACGCAGTCAGGCTTCTCGGAAGAAAAGATGTCATTCATCGCTTCCTTATCCCTTATGTCCTTCTCATAGAAGGTGACCTTCTTATCCGTGATCTGCTCTATCCTGTCAACGACCTTGGCATTTGAATTGTCAAGGTTGTCAACGATGACCACTTCATAACCTTCATTAAGCAGTTCGACACATGTGTGGGAGCCGATGTAGCCTGCTCCGCCTGTAACTAAGATTTTCATTGTCATATTTCCTTTCTTACTGTTAGTATACTATCTATAATCCGCTCATATTCATAGAACAGTATTTGCCAATGAGCGAAGCGGAATACATTTCGGACGAGAGGAAGAGTGCTCCCCGATTGGATTGAGGGGAGAGCGGTGAGTCGAGGCATGGATGCCGAGTCGAACCCGGTACTCTGACGGTTCGTCCAAAATCGTATGACGCGTAGCGGAGTACACTATCGCGTAAAATCCCTTATCGTGGCAAGGGCGGGCAGCACGTTCCCATCATAGTCGAACAGCGCCTGATTGGCCCATTCGTTTCCGCCCGGTCCCTTCTCTTCGATATATTCAAGAGCTCCTTCATTGGCCCATCCGCATCCGGGCACCGGTATCCATGCCGGCTCCCAGTAGTAGAAGCCCAGGCCGCCATCTACATC
>DPZM01000300.1 GCA_003535955.1 Lachnospiraceae bacterium
TTATTGCATATATGGCCCGGTAAAGGAGTTGACATGGATAAGGATAATGTTCTTGTTGTTGGAACCGGTATCAGCGGAATAAGTGCCTGCGACCTTTTGAGGTCAAAGGGAGAAGCATGTGTTCTGTTTGATTCCAATGATAAACTGGATGAAGAGACTGTTCGGGAGAAGCTTAAGATCAGGGATAAGGTCACGATATGCTTCGGAGATCTTCCGGATGGTATTCTCTCCACAGTTAAGCTTGCGGTATTAAGCCCGGGTGTTCCTGTTGATTCTTCCCTTGTGACAGGGCTTAAAGACGCCGGTATACCTGTGATCGGAGAGGTGGAACTTGCCTATCGTTATGACCTTGGGAGGGTTATGGCCATTACGGGCACCAACGGTAAGACAACCACCACTGCTCTTACAGGTAAGATAATGTCCGATCATCTTGATAAGGTATTTGTTGTTGGCAATATCGGTAATCCGTATACGGGTGAGGTTATAGAGTCATCGGAAGAATCCGTATCGGTTGCTGAGATAAGCAGCTTCCAGCTTGAAACGATCGTTGATTTCAGGCCTTTCGTAAGTGCGATATTAAACATCACTCCGGATCATTTGAACAGGCATCATACGCTGGAGAAGTATATTGAGGTCAAGGAGGATATCTGTAAGAATCAGACCGGTGATGATTTTGTTATTTTGAATTATGAGGATGAAGAACTCAGGGATTTTGCCGCGCGTACAAAAGCAAAACCCGTTTTCTTCAGTTCTGCAACCGTCCTTGATGACGGCTTTTACTATAAAGACGGTTATATCTATATGTCTGAGGGCGGTAAGGCTGACCGCCTGCTCCATGAAGATGAGATGAACATCATAGGTATCCATAATGTAGAAAACGCTATGGCGGCTATAGCGATGGCCCATGTATTCGGCGTTCCGATGGAGGATATCCTTAAATCCGTGAGGGAATTCAAGGCGGTTGAACACAGGATAGAATTTGTGGCCGAGAAAAATGGCGTAAGATATTACAACGACTCCAAGGGAACCAATGTGGATGCGGCAATAAAGGGAATTAAGGCTATGAACAGGCCTACCTGTCTTATAGGGGGAGGCTACGACAAGGGCTCGGAATATGATGAGTGGATAGATGCCTTCGACGGTAAGGTCAAGAAGCTTGTCCTTATAGGCGCCACCAAGAACAAGATAGCAGAGTGCGCAAGGAAGCATGGCTTCAATGATTACGAATTTGCGGAATCCTTTAAGGATGCATTTGATATCTGCGTCAGGAATTCCGTCCCCGGTGACTGCGTCCTGCTTTCGCCTGCATGTGCCAGCTGGGGAATGTTCGATAATTACGAGCAGAGGGGAAATATTTTCAAGGAGTATGTGAACAGTCTATGAGTCAGACAAGGGGGAGGCATAAAAAGAATAAAGACAAGACCTTCTTCGACTATTCGATGCTGTTCATCGTTATCTTTCTTCTGTCCTTCGGATTGGTCATGCTCTACAGCGTCAGCTCATACGGAGCATCTCTTAACTTCAACGATTCGGCCTATTATCTTAAGAAACAGGCCCAGGCGACTGTATTCGGTCTTGTGCTTATGGTCGTCGTTATGTTTATTGATTATCATTTCTGGCGTAAGCTGGCCATACCTGCCTATATAGTATCCGTGGCCATGGTGCTGATGGTGCTTTCACCGCTTGGCTATGAGGTTAACGGTGCAAGAAGGTGGCTTAATGTCGGTATATCTTTGCAGCCTGCCGAAATAGCCAAGGTGGGTATGATCATATTCTTTGCGGCGTATGTATGTAAGATAGGCAGAAAAATACAGACACTCAGGGGAGTGTTTACGACAGTTCTTATGGGTGTGCCTATTTCGGTGCTGGTTCTTACTGTTACGGATAATCTGAGTACGGCTATAATCATATTCGGTATAATCGCAATGATGGTCTTCGTGGCGACTCCGAATTATAAGGAATACTTCATTCTGGGAGGCGTTCTTGCCGGGGTGGCTGCCTTATTTGTTTATCTGGTAAAAAAGGGTGTACTTACATCGGAGTTATCCTACAGGTTCGGGCGTATAGAAGCCTGGCTCAATCCGGAAGCTTATTCCGGTACCACGGGTTTTCAGACACTTCAGGCCCTTTATGCGATCGGTTCGGGAGAGATATTCGGTAAGGGACTGGGGCAGAGTATGCAGAAGCTGGGGTTTGTACCCGAGGCCCAGAATGATATGGTTTTCTCGATCATATGCGAGGAATTGGGGCTTTTCGGCGCCTTTATGGTCCTGCTTATGTTTGTGCTCCTCATTTGGCGTTTTCTTGTAGTTGCCAATAATGCTGTTGATATGTATGGAGCTCTCCTTGTTGTCGGGGTCATGGCGCATATTTCGCTCCAGGTTATCTTAAATGTCGCTGTTGTTACCAATACCATACCCAATACGGGTATAACACTGCCTTTTATAAGCTATGGCGGCAGTGCCGTGGTGTTTCTTCTTATCGAGATCGGTCTGGTGTTTTCTGTTTCCCGTGCAATAAAGCTTAAAAATGCGGGAGAATGAGGTTTTTCATGGCTGTTGATTATTCCGCAAACCCGGAGAAGAAGAGCGGGATCGGCTGGCTCCTTTTTTTTCTGATTTCGCTTGTTATAATAAGTGTCGGCATAATTGTCGTAAAACAACAATTTACGATAACATCGGTTGAGATAACCGGGAACGAACATTATACTGCGGACCAGATAGAAAATCAGGTCCTTCGGGGTAAGTACGGGCATAATTCAATATATCTGTATGTGAAAGGGAGGCTCGGATACACCGATGATATTCCTTTCGTTGAGAAAATGGATGTAGAGATCGTATCTCCGACGCATGTCAAAATACGTGTCTATGAAAAGGCGGTTGCAGGATATGTGGAATATCTGGGACACTATCTCTATTTTGACAAGGATGGTATAGTTGTCGAAAGTTCAACCCAGGAGGTCAACGGAATCCCCTTTGTAACCGGCCTTGATTTTAACTATGTGACCCTTCACGAGAAACTTCCTGTGGAGAACGAGGATGTTTTCAGGCTTATCCTGAATATTACCCAGCTTCTGACCAAGTATAAGATAAGCACAGATAAGATATATTTTGACAAGAACTACAAGATCACCCTTTATTTCGGGGATGTACGCGTATTTCTGGGCACAAGTGAATACATAGATGAGAAAATAAACAGGCTTAGATTTGTCATGCCGGAGCTTGAAGGTCACTCGGGTACACTCCATATGGAAAACTATACGGGAGAGGGCGACAAGTTCACCTTTACCAAGGAATAGCAGGCAAAAATCTCTTAAATGTGTATAAAAAAGTATTGATAATTCTGTAAAATGATTATATTATGTTATATGAGTGTGGAGCAATCTATAAAAAGGGAGGGGCATCACTTTGCTGGAAATAAAAACTGATGTAATGGAAGCCGCAGCCAAGATACTTGTGATCGGTGTCGGCGGAGCCGGTAATAATGCAGTAAACAGAATGGTCGAGGAACAGATCGGTGGGGTCGAGTTTCTGGGCGTTAATACAGATAAACAGGCCTTACAGATGTGCAAGGCGCCAAGACTTTTACAGATAGGTGATAAGCTTACCCAGGGTCTCGGATGCGGGGCTCAGCCGGAGATAGGTGAGAAGGCAGCGGAGGAGAGCGCTGAGGATATAGCCAATGCCATCCGCGGTGCACACATGGTATTTGTAACATGCGGTATGGGAGGCGGAACGGGAACGGGAGCCGCACCGGTTATCGCAAGACTGGCCAAGGAGCAGGGTGCTCTTACGGTAGGAGTTGTTACGAAGCCTTTCAGATTTGAAGCAAAAACGCGTATGCAGAATGCTCTCGGGGGAATCGAGAAGCTGAAGCAGAATGTAGATACACTTATAGTAATTCCAAATGATAAACTTCTTGAACTTGTTGACAGAAGGACCACAATGGCGGATGCCCTCAAGCTTGCTGATGAAGTCCTTCAGCAGTCCGTGAGGGGTATCACGGATCTTATAAATGTTCCCGCTCTTATAAATCTTGACTTTGCAGATGTCAAGACCGTTATGGAGAACAAGGGTATCGCCCATATCGGTATCGGTTCGGCCAAGGGTGATGATAAGGCCATTGAAGCGGTTAAAATGGCGGTTAATTCGCCCCTTCTTGAGACAACACTTGCAGGCGCAAGCCACATTATAGTAAATGTTTCCGGTGAGATCACACTCCTTGATGTGGATGATGCGGTTTCGTTTGTCCGTGATCTTACAGGTGATGATGTGAACCTTATCATGGGTGCACAGGAGGATGACAGGGATCCCGATACATGTACGGTTACCGTTATAGCAACCGGTATTGATGAATCGAGGATACAGAAGCAGGATGCATCCAAGCCCGTGTCGGCTCTTTCCGGAGCGGGAATGAGGAACTTTACAGGTTCCAAGGCTTATCAGCCGAGACAGTTTGCTACACCCGCAACCGGAATGGGAATGCAGGGCGGAGTTAATAATATGAATCCGGGAATGACAGGCAGTATGCCCGTTAATCAGATGCCCGGTGCACAGCCTGCAGGCGGAATGACAGCCCCCATGGGTAATATGCCCGGAATGAATAATTCCGGAATGGGTATTTCCCAGAATACGATGGGTATGACCCAGCCACAGTTCGGAGGGCAGGGAACGGCAGCTCCCTACAACTTCCAGAATACCCAGATGAATATGAATCCCCAGATGATGGGACATACGGGCAGCATGCAGGTTCAACCAATACCGGGTGTTACACAGAATACAGCTCCTTCACCTGAACCGACAACATTCGGTGGTGGTTTAAGAGGCGTAGCACCTCTTACGAGCAGGGTTGAATCAAGACAGATTAAAATTCCTGATTTCTTAAAGAAGTGATCATAGTATTCATACAGTTTAAGGATCGAGCAGGCCTGCCTGCTCGATCCTGTTTTATAGGATAAGATGCGATGATAGACCATAATACAATACTTTCTTTCAGCCATTATAAAAAGGGCAAGGCCTTTACGGGAAGCCTGCAGGGCATGAGATACAGGATAGTAAAGGAACCGGCAAAGGAGGAGGACGACACGGATAAGTTCAGGGTTGAAACATGGCCTGAACCCCTCTGCTATGAGATGACCGATAAGGATAAGATCCAGGTTCAGTTTTTTGCCTTCAACCCTGATGGTTACAATGATCTTATCGTTTACCTTAATGATAAGAAGGCTGAATATAAAAGCAAATAACTTTCGCATTCGGGGTTGACATAATTCTTTATAATACTGTATATTTAGTATGGTATCTGAAGGGGATGCTCAATATATAGACGAGAGGGGAACTGAATATGAAATGTCCGTTTTGCGGTTATGAAAACACAAGGGTTATCGACAGCCGTCCTGCCGAGGACAACAATTCCATAAGGCGAAGGAGGGTGTGCGATGAGTGCGATAAGCGCTTCACCACTTATGAGAAGATAGAGACGATACCACTTATCGTTATCAAGAAGGATAATAACAGGGAGACTTATGACAGGACTAAGATCGAAGCGGGGGTTTTGCGCGCGTGCCACAAGAGGCCGGTTCCGGCATCTTCCATAAGCCAGCTGGTGGATGAGGTCGAGACTGAGGTATTCTCCTATGAGGATAAGGAGATACCCAGTGAAGTTATAGGTGAACTTGTTATGAACAAGCTTAAGGATCTTGATGCGGTAGCATATGTAAGGTTTGCATCTGTATATCGCGAGTTTAAAGATATAAATACTTTCATGGATGAGTTGAAAAAAGTCCTCAATTAGAATAAAATTAATGATCGTGCTAAAGAATGTGACGAAAACGCCGATATAATATCTGTACGGAAGAATTCGTATCAGTATGATCGTTAAGGGGATGATATATTATGAGAATAGGGATACAGGGGCAATATGATCTGTATACCGGCTTTAATGCCAGGGAAGCCGTTTCAAGAATACCCGTGGCAGCTCCGGAAAACCGGGATGTTGAAGTAAAGAGCGTAGATGAGAGCGCTGCAAATACTTCGGATACGAGGAATGAGTCGGCTGCCGGAAACAGGAACGGTGATGTCAGTGAAATAGCAGACCGTCTGAAAACAGGTAACGGTTTTTCAAGTGTAGATAAGGCGGCAAGGATCAACGATTACGAAGTACAGAAGGCGTATTCGGATCTTGAGAAGGATGAATCACTCAAGCAGTATCAGTATTTCGTGGGACAGGGTGAGGTCATAGATGATTCCGAGGATGGGATCGTTATCAGGAAATCCGGATTTGATCTTTTCTGAACACCC
Organism: Lachnospiraceae bacterium; assembly: GCA_003535955.1. Classification (GTDB taxonomy): domain Bacteria; phylum Bacillota; class Clostridia; order Lachnospirales; family Lachnospiraceae; genus UBA2868. The sequence goes on from DPZM01000300.1 coordinate 6,297, forward strand.
GTTAAAGGGTTATAATGTTTACATGTCAGAACACAGGGACTGTTCTCTGTGTTCTTATTATTGAACAGGATGACAGAGGTTTAATATGTTTGAGAACTTATATCCGGGGGAATATGTTTCTTCGGCATATGATATCGATTATGAAGCCCTCTACCGTAACGGTTACAGAGGGATTATTTATGATATAGACAATACTCTTGTCCCTGATAATGCACCTGCAGACGATAAATCTGTCAAGCTTATCGGGAAGCTTAAGGATATGGGATATTCATGCCTCATCCTGTCCAACAATGATCTTGACAGGGTTAAGAGCTTTGCGGATGAGGTCGGGGCAGATTATATCTGCAAGGCGGGCAAGCCCTCCGGCAGGGGGTATATTGAAGCCATGTCAAGACTTAAGACCGATACCGGTACCACTCTTTTTATAGGAGACCAGCTGTTTACGGATATCTGGGGGGCCAACAGGGCCGGGATAAGGAATATACTTGTTAAGCCGATCGATAAACGGGAGAGGATGCACATCATTTTTAAGAGGATCCTGGAAAAGTTTATTATGATATTTTACAGGAGAAGCCTTAAGAAACCGGCGGAGGTGACCAGGAAATGATCGAAATAAACGGACAGACAGCGGTGTATGGGATAATAGGCAAGCCTATCGGGCATACCATGTCTCCTGCCATACACAACATGATCTCGGAAGCTATGGGGATCAATGCGGTATATGTTCCGTTCACGGCAAATGATGACCTTGACAGTGTTGTCAGGGGCCTTTATTCCCTTGGAGTTAAGGGGATAAACGTGACGGTTCCCTATAAAACAGGCGTCATAGAAAGGCTGCATGCGGTAGATGACCTGGCGGGACGAATAGGTGCGGTGAATACGCTTAAATATACGGAAGACGGTTATTACGGCTATAATACGGACATACTCGGGCTGTCAAGAGAACTTGAGGAGGTGGGCTTATCCCTTAAGGAAAGGGATGTCGTCATATTGGGAGCCGGAGGGGCGGCAAGGGCTGTCGCATTTATGTGCGCCGGCATGGAACCTTCCTCGGTTACCATTGCCAACAGAACTGTTTCAAGGGCCGAAGATATACTGAGCGATCTGTCCGAATATGCTGCAGGGCTTAGAACATCGGCGGTTTCCACGGATGAATTGAGCCATATAGCGGGTAGTGATCTTATTTTATTCCAGTGCACCAATGTCGGTCTGTCACCAAGGGATGATGAGTGTGTTGTAAATGACAGGGATTTTTTCGATAAGGTTTATGCCGGTATCGATCTCATATACAAGCCGGCCGAGACCATGTTCATGAAATATGTAAAAGAGTCGGGAGGAAGGGCTTACAACGGCCTTAAGATGCTTATATACCAGGCAGTCAGCGCATACGAGATATGGAATGAAGTGACAGTGCCGGCAGACCTTATAAACAGGATCGAGAGGGAACTTAAATGAAAAATATCTGTCTTATAGGCTATATGGGTTCAGGGAAAACAACAGTCGGACGGCTTCTCGCTGATGCACTTTCGTGTGATTTTGAAGATACGGATGAGATGATCGTTGAAAGAGAAGGGAGGCCGATAAGTGATATTTTCGAAAAAGAGGGAGAACCTTATTTCCGCCGGCTTGAAACGGATCTTCTTAACGAGCTCTGCGATAAGGGCTTAAGCAAAACCGTGCTATCAACAGGCGGAGGCCTTCCGGTAGCGGAAAGGAACCGTCCAATTCTTAAGAAGATAGGTAAGGTGGTATATTTAAGGGCTGAGGCAGAATCATTATACATGCGGGTTAAAGAGGATAAGGGACGGCCGCTTCTTGAAACCGGTGATAAATTGAAAAAGATCCGGGAAATGCTTGCCGTTAGGGGACCGATATATGAAGTGACAGCAGATTTTATAATAGATACGGATCATATTGATGAAGAGCAGACAGTTAAAGAGATAGTGAATATTTTAAAAAGTTCTTGAAATATAACCGGCTATAGTATAAACTGTTTGAGGAATTATTGCTTGAGTGCGTATTAAGGAGGAATATTTTTATGATATCAGCAGGCGATTTTAGAAATGGCTTAACTGTTGAGATGGACAATGGAATTTTTCAGATAATAGAGTTCCAGCATGTTAAACCCGGTAAGGGAGCAGCATTTGTAAGGACCAAGTTAAAGAATATCATCAGTGGCGGTGTTGTTGAGAAATCCTTCAGGCCCACTGAGAAGTTCCCTCAGGCGCGTATCGACAGAAAGGATATGCAGTATCTTTATTCTGATGGGGATTTATATAACTTCATGGACACAGAGTCATACGAGCAGATAGCACTTAACGGTGAGACTGTCGGCGATGCCCTTAAGTTTGTTAAGGAGAACGAGATGGTTAAGATATGCTCACATAACGGAAATGTATTTTCCGTTGAGCCCCCTCTGTTCGTTGAACTCGAGATCACCGAGACGGAGCCCGGATTTAAGGGCGATACGGCTACGGGTGCAACCAAGCCCGCAGTTGTTGAGACAGGAGCAACGGTTTACGTTCCTCTCTTTGTTGAACTCGGTGACAAGATTAAGATCGATACTCGTACGGGTGAGTATCTGTCCAGGGTTTAATTGTAATCAGCTTAGATACTTACAGGCTCCTTTCCTTTGGGGAAGGAGCTTTTATTGTGCAGAACACTTTGCGAGGTGTTTTAGAGCTTAGTGTGAGCCGGTCATCGAACCTTAGCGAGGTTTTCAGAGCTTGGTTGAGATGACAATATCCGTCTGCCGATATCTCAACCAAGCAGAAGGAGAGACAGTATGACAGAAAATAAAAGATTTGAAGAATTCGCGGACGATGTCCGCTCGGCAATGGCACTCAGATATCCCGATGACAATGTGGAGATCAAGAGAGTTACTAAGAATAACGGAGTGATATATACGGGTATATCGGTCTGCAATGAAGATGAGAAGGTTTATCCGACCATATATCTGGAACCCTTCTACGAGGAGTTCGGTGAGGAACCCTTAAGTGATGAACTGATTGACAGGATATGCGGGATATATGAGAGCCGCAGGCTGGGAGCCACTCCCGGGCTTGATTTCCTGCTTGACTATGAAACGGTCAGGAAGAACTTAAGGTGTAAGCTCATAAATTACAGGAGTAATGAGGAATGGCTTAAGGATGTTCCTCACAAGCTTTTTCTGGATCTTGCGATAGTTCCGTATTATCGGATAAAGGACTGCGATCTGGGCAGGACCATAATGAGCGAGGGAACCTTCGTTATAAGGAATTCCCACCTTGAAATGTGGCATGTTGATGAAGACGACCTTATCGGAGAGAGCATGAAGAATACCTTTGCCATGGAGTGTCCCGTGATAACGGGCATTTATGAGGTGTTAAGGAAGCTTAACCCGGCTTTTGCCGCAAGCGTTAGAGAGGAAGCTGAGGTTGCGCCCATGTATGTTATGACCACTGACGGAGTAAACGGTGCCGTATCCATGCTCTATGAGGAAAAGATCGGTGACTTCTGTGAAACTATTGACTCTGATGTATATGTAATACCTAGTTCGGTCAATGAGGTCATCCTCGTACCCCGGAAGGGCTGCATTCCGGAAGGCATGCTTAATGAGATGATAAGGGAAGTCAATGCTACCGAGCTTGAGCCTGTAGATGTTCTGTCGGATCATGTTTACTATTTTGATCGCGACGAGGGCTACAGAATGGCTGTATGATTCCTAATTTTATTGATATTTTTCGTCCCCTGTGTTATGATGTATCGGTATGAAGTTTCATATCAGGCACTTGTAGCTCAGGGGATAGAGCAACGGATTCCGGTTCCGTGTGCGGGGGTTCGAATCCTCTCAAGTGCATTATTTATCATGAGGAGGGACCCGCTTGCGGGAGGAGTCCTTATGATGGCAGGCGAGAATGAACCGTATAGCCATGGGGGATGCCTTATGATGGCAGGCCAACCCGTGCCGGTAAGCCGGGCGGGAGGAGTCCTTGTGATGGGAGGCCGAAACGTATTGGGTAGCGGTGGGAGTAAAGTATTAAGGAGATAAAATGAATAAACTTACAGATTTCGTAAGAAAGTATTTATTATATGTCATATTAGGCGGTGCTTTTTTAGTACTTGTGATTTTCCTTATAATATTTATGGCAACGCACAAGGGGGGAAGCAAGGATGACGGAGTCGACACTTCAACATTCCCTACCAGCTCGGTGGAAGTTCCAAAGGATAAGTATGAGGAGAATAAGTACCCCAATGTAACGGCACTTATGGAGAGCTATTACAAGGCTGTTATGGATGGTGATGCGGATGCGGCAGCTGCCAAATGTGATGTGCTGCCCGATCAGGAACGGTACAGAATAGAAGAGATGGCCAAGTATTACCAGTCCTTCTCTGATTTTAACGTATACACCAAGAAAGGTTATCAGGAGGATTCATATGTTGTTCTTGTGACCTTCGACATTACGTTTACGGGTGTGTCAACCCCCGCTCCTTCGCTGGAGTCGACTTATGTGTGTACCAATGAATCGGGGTCTCTTTACATAAACAAGTCGGAGCTGTCGGATGACGAGCAGGCCTACTTCCTTGAGATGTCTTCCCAGTCGGATGTGGAGGAGCTTACCAGTAAGATAAGCGCCGAATACAATAAGGCAATAGAATCGGATCCCCAGCTCGAAGCCAAGCTTAAGGAGATCGAAACGGATGTCAACGAGGCAGTTAAGGCTAAGCTTACCGAACAGCAGCAGCAGAAGCAGCAGGAGGAAGCCGATGCCGAGGCCGAGGCCAAGAAGGCCGAACAGGCAGCCAATGCCCAGACCGTAAAGGCTACCGATGTTGTAAACATACGTGCTTCGGCAAGTACCGATTCGGATTCGCTTGGTAAGGCTCAGATCGGCGATACCTACAAAAGGCTCGAAGAGATGGAGAACGGCTGGAGTAAGATCGATTATAACGGTACGGAGGCCTACATCAAGTCGGATTACCTTGAAGTTGTAGATGACGGATCGTCA
>DPZM01000046.1 GCA_003535955.1 Lachnospiraceae bacterium
ACAATGATGGCACCGGCAGCGGCTGCAACCGCTTCCTCAACCTCACCTACGAAATCAAAATAACCCGGGGTATCCAAGACGTTTATCTTATTGCCTTCCCATTCGATGGGAACAACCGATGTGCTAATTGAGAACTGCCTCTTCTGCTCTTCCTTGTCATAGTCACTGATGGTATTTCCGTCACTTACCTTACCCATTCTTGTTGTGATCCCGGAAAGGTAAGCCATAGCCTCGACCAGAGTGGTCTTACCGCAGCCTCCATGGCCTAACAGTACGACATTTCTGATCTTGTCGCCGGTGTAAACATTCATAAATTGTGTCCTCCATATAAAGTATTTTACGGTGGAAGGCGGATTGTAACCCCCGCATTCACCCAAGTAATATTTTAATAAATCCGGGCCCTTTTATCAACAAATTTTTGTAAATTATTAATAAAAATATTAATGAATTATGAGTGACTTTCCGGTCATCTCCCTGGGGATCGGGAGTCCCATCAGTTCAAGCAGGGTCGGTGCTATATCAGCCATGGACCCGACTGGCTTAAGCCTTAACTGCCTTGTATCATCAACGAGCACACACGGCACCGGGTTCATCGTATTCCTAAGGACCGGCACACCGGCCTCATCATCATACATCTCTTCTGCCTTACCGTGACTTGAACACACGAGCATCGTGCTTCCCGTATCCTTCACAACCTCCATGATGGCTTCAAGGCACTTATCCAGTCCCCGAAGGGCCTTCTTCGTCGCCTTCATGTTGCCGGTGTGTCCGACAGTATCGGCATTTGAAAGATTGCACAGGATAAAATCATACCTGCCGTCATCTATCTCGTTTATCAGCCTCTGCGTCACCGCCTCGGCATTCATGTACGGATGGTCGGCATAAGAATCAACATCCTTAAGGGACCTTATTATCAGCCGTTCCTCGTTGTCGTAGGGTTCCCTTTCCCCACAGTTGAAGAAGTATGTTACCGTGGGAAATACCTCCGATTCGGTTATCCTGAGCTGCTTTAACCCGCACAATGATATGTATTCACCGAAATTATTGTTGATAGCCGGAGTATCAAATGCAACAAACTTGTTTATTATCATGGGATCCGGATCCGTCAGGTTGACAAACCTTAAGTTAAGCTTCCTGTCCCGCTTGAACATCCTGAATTCGTCCTCGCAGAAGGCCCTGGTAAGCTCTCTTGTCCGGTCAGTCCTGTAGTTGAAGAAGATCACGGCATCTTCATCATTGATCGATCCTACAGGTATACCTCCGTTTACGATAACCGTAGGCTTAATGTTCTCGTCCGTCTCACCCTTGTCATAGGCTGTCTGAACGGCTTCCGCGGGATTGGCCGCTTTAAAGCCCTCACCCGTGGTCATGCACAGGTAGGCCTTCTTGATCCTGTCGAAATTATTGTCACGGTCCATTGCATAGTATCGGCCGCACACGGAAGCTATCTCGCCTATCGAAAGGTCACGCATCTTGCCGCGAAGCTTCTCCACGTAGTTTATTCCCTCATAAGCCGGCGTATCGCTCCCATCCGTAATGCAGTGCACATAGACCCTCTTTAAGTCATGTCTTTTTGCAAGCTCCAGGAGGGCATACAGGTGGTTCATATGGGAATGGGCCCCGCCGTCTGATATCATGCCTATGAGGTGAAGACTTGAATCATTGGACTTTACGTAAGACATAGTATCGTTAAGGACAGGATTATCGTAAAAGTCACCCGTCTCGATCGACTTATCTATCCTGACAAGGTCCTGATAAACGATCCTTCCGGCTCCCATATTGGTAAAACCCGCAGCCGAATTCCCACTCACACCGCCAGGAAGCCCCACTGCCATTCCTGCTCCCAGGATCCTTGCCGCAGGATATTCATTCATCAGCTTGTCAAGAGTCGGTGTCTTAGCTTCCATCAGGGCGTTATGGACCACTTTATCGGTTATACCCAGGCCGTCAAGCACCAGCAGTACAGTAGACATTTATCACAGCTCCTTCGAAGCCCTGTCGAACATCTCGTAGATCCTGATCTTGCTGGAATCGTTCTCATTAAGTCCCGTAAAGGTTGCACCGTACATGTTCTTGGCACTGTCATATCTCGTTACATTGATAAAGGTATGGATCACATCCTTGGTCCATATGGTAAGATCTATCTCATAGATCGCATTCATGGTCAGCGGCTTGGCGCAGGCAAAGCCGATGCCGTCCTTGCTGATATCGATGATGTCAACCGGAACCTTCTCCCCCACCGTCTCACCGATCGGCTTCATAACAAGGTGCGCATTAAGTACCATTCGTCTGCTTCTTCTCTTCTCTTCCATTCCGTACCCTCCCTTGATCTGTTTACACTACCATTTCTTTAAATATTACACTAACCTGATATAATTCCTCACCCGGAATTGTATCTTCTAACTTATGAACATGGCGTCCCCGAAGGAAAAAAACCTGTATCGTTCCCTGATCGCCTCTTTATATGCGTTAAGTACCTTCTCCCTTCCTGCCAGTGCGCTTACCAGCATGACAAGCGTCGATTCCGGCAGATGGAAATTCG
>DPZM01000063.1 GCA_003535955.1 Lachnospiraceae bacterium
TTTATGGCACTCATCGCCCGTGAGATATAATCATCAACGACTATTATATTGCATATCCTACGGTCTCCGAGATACAGGCTTCTAAATGACTCCAACTGGTTGTCTATGAGTTCTCCCAGCAGCTGGACATAATTTATCGTCCTGGCCCGAAGGGATGAAAGCATATCCTTTACCCTCAGAACACCAAGCCTTATATTCTGTGTGGTTACCAGGGCATCCTTTTCAAAGAGGGATATCTGGATACTGCCGCCGCCTATGTCCACTATGGCACAGCTCTTTTTCATCATTTCATCGAAGATATTACCCTTTGAAGCAACAGCCTTATAATGCATAAAGCGCTGTTCCGAATTGCTAAGGACATCAACCCGTATGCCGGTACGGAGCTTGATCTGTTCAAGCACAACGGTCGTATTGTCGGTCTCCCTTATTGCAGATGTACCATATGCCTTGTAAGCATCCACCTTGTAGGACTTCATTATCTTTTCAAACTCGGACAGCACATCACACAGCTCATCCATCCTGGCAGGGCTGACCTTGCCGGTATGGTAGGTATCCGTTCCCAGTTCGATCCTGTGACGTATATGATCGATCTGTTTTATACCCCTGCCGGTCGATATCTCAAAAATCTTCATTGCGACTTCATATGAACCGACGTCGATTGCGGCAAAACACTTCATATTACTTATCTCCTTTTTGTTACTTACAAAATACTGGGGCCATGCTCAAAATGCTGCGCATTTTTCGCTGCGTTGTACAACGCCAATACATAAATTGCAAACACACCACTTATGTGCAAGCACAACATGGTGTATTTACAATTTATGTGCTGTCCCCAGTATATGATCTACAAACTGCTGCGCAGTTCTTCCGGATAATCCTCCGTGCGCAAGCTCCCACTTATCTGCCTTGGCAAGTAATTCCTCTTCGGGCATGTCAATATTATTCTTTGCGGCAAGTGTCCTTACTATCTCATGGAATTCCTTCTTGTTCGGCTTCTCGAAGTAGATCGATACCCCGAACCTGTAAGCAAGGGACAGCTTCTCCTGCATGGTATCCGATTTATGTATCCCGTTATCAACCCTTATATCATCCCTGTCGCTCCAGGTCTCATTGATAAGGTGTCGCCTGTTGGATGTGGCGTATATCAGAATGTTTGAGGGTTTCTTCTCGAGGCCTCCTTCAATAACTGCCTTGAGGTATTTATAGTCAGTCTCGAATTCCTCAAATGACAGGTCATCCATGTATATGATGAACTTATAATTTCTTGTCTTAAGCTGTGCGATCACGTCATTTATATCCCGGAATTGATGCCTGTATAACTCTATGATCCTTAAGCCCTTATCATAGTACCTGTTCATTATACCCTTAATGGCACTCGACTTGCCGGTTCCGGCATCACCGAAGAGGAGGCAGTTGTTGGCCCTCCTGCCCTCAACGAAGGCCTCGGTGTTCTCAATCAGTTTCTGCTTGGCTATCTTATAACCGACCAGGTCTTCAAGATACACGTGCGCTATGTTGGTGATAGGCCGTATCACAACTTCATCCTTCCTGTTGTGATCCACCCTGAAGGCCTTGTGAAGGCCGAACTTGCCTACTCCGAAACACTTATAGAACCCGGATACAGTATCCATGAAAGCCTGCGGTGTCGCAGCCCCGGCAAGCGCGGTGCCCAGTTCACATATGCGGTCACGTACACGTTTATTGAATATCTTACCCGCGTCATCAACCCCGTCATAATCAAGGATAAGGTTAATGCATTCTATGTTAAGGGCTTCAGCCACTTCGGCAAAATCATAGTCAAACATTTCCTTGAAGATGGCAAAGTCATGCAGGGCCAATTCATTTATCGTTCCCGGAACACTGCCGCGAAGCTCAGCGGCCATCGAGTAGGAATTCTCGTTATTTGCAAGAAGATACGTTAAATACATCTGCCACAGATTACCCCTGTATCCGTGATCCGTCGCCAGTTCCACAAGCCTGGAAACGATATCAAACAAAAGTGTCCTGTAGTCCACATGTTCTTCTTCGTCATAGCCAAACTCGTATTCATATACAAGCCTTGACATATCGTTTAGTATGTCACCTCTTTTAAAATTACGGTATAAAATAAGTTCTCCGTCTCTGAACATGGTCGTCTCCTATGATGATATTTAAATATATTCTATCATATTTCTTATGATATGTTATAATAAAGATAGGGGAAAGTTAAAATTTTTAAGCTGTTTCCGGCGGGGGAATGACTATGGCGAAAAAGAGAAATAAAGGCCGCACGGCCATGATCATCATATTCTTTGCTTTATTGATATGCCTTATCATATTTCTGGTCATATTTGCGGACAAGAGGATGAATGTCCCCGACAATCCCGCAGGTACCATCGGAAATACCGGAGGTAACTTAAATAACGAGGGCCTCTTCTGCCAGGACGGTGATACGGTTTACTTCTCCAATCCCAATGATAATTACAACCTTTATTCCATGGATCCAGATGGCAGCAACCAGAAGAAATTACTCAATATGCCTGCCAAATATATAAATGTCGCGGGTGATTACATCTATTACAACCAGGTGGATACAGATACCAAGCTTGTTTACGGTTTTGCCGCCGAAACACACGGTATATACCGCTACAGGAAGGGAAGCCGCAATGAGACCAAGGGCTTTGACAGGACTGTTGCAGGCCAGCTCATTGTTATTGACAATTACGTTTACTATCAGCACTACGATGATAAAAACGGCATGACACTTTACAGGTGTACAACAAACGGGACTGATAAGGCGGAAGTCCTTAAGAAGATCGTTAATCCATGCTGTGTGATAGATGGTAATATCTTCTATCCCGACCAGGATAACATGTTCCTTATCAACATGTTTGATACCACGACGCTGACCGATTCTCTGTTCTTAAATGAACGCATGTACAATCCCGTTTATTCGGACGGTTATATCTACTATATAGCGATCGGTGATGATTATCACCTCTGCCGCTTCAACTTAAGTTCACGTACTGTCGAGAAGCTTACCGAAGACAGGGTTGATACCTTCAATATTTTAGGAGGCGTGATCTTCTACCAGCGTAACAGCAAGGAGTCGCCGGCCCTTATGCGAATGGCATCAGACGGTTCCTCGCCTACCGTTATTGCAATGGGTAATTACCAGAATGTAAACATGACGGATACGTATACCTATTTCCATGCATTCAAGGATCCCACCAATCTCTTCCGTGTAAGTACAGCCGGGAGTCCGAGACCTGAAGCATTTATACCCGAAGTCATCGAGAAGCCCGGCAAGATGCCTTCATTCTTCACGCGGAAAGAATAAGATCCGACAACAATCTTCCCACTGTTTTATTTAGCACCGGATGCCTTAAATTCGGTGCTATTTCATTTAATGGTTTAAGAACAAATTCCCTGTTCTCCATGTCAACATGAGGAATTGTCAGATCTTCCGAATCGATAATGATATCATCATACATCAGGATATCAAGATCTATGGTACGGGGCCCCCACCTGATCTCACGCTTCCTGGCTCCAAGGGTCTCAACCTCATTAAGGCACTTTAAAAGCTCCCGGGGGGTATAGAGGGTCCTTAAATAGATGGCACCGTTCAGAAAATCCTCCTGGTCCTTGAAGCCGTATGGCTCGGTCTTGATAAGTTCCGAAACCTTCATGATCTCTATATCATCATCTGCCCTCAGGCGCTTTATCGCTGTTTCTATATTGTCCTGTTTATTACCTATATTTGACCCAACCGAAACATACGCGTCATGCCATCCCCGTTCAATTGTAACGGAAACCTCTTCCAGGTGCAGTCCTATCGGGGCCCATGGTTTCTTGATCTTAAGCTTAAGGCTCTTCACCCTTTTATACTTAAGAAGAATACTCTTGGCCATATCTTCAGCCACCGCTTCTATAAGATAATATGTCTTATTGCCCATAAAGTCATTTATGAACTTGCACACATCTCCATAGTGGACGGACAGCTCCAGGTCATCGCTTAACCCCGCAGGTCTTGTATCGACAAAAAGGTCACAGCATACCACAAACTTCTGTCCCAGCCTGTTTTCTTCTTTAAATACCCCGTGGTTGGCAAAAACCTCCAGGTTTTTAATCTCAATGCAGTCCATGGTCCCCTCCTGTTAGAATGAAATGTCTTCATCGACGTTACAAACACGAAACAAAAATACCAACTATAACAACAGTAAGCCCCAATATCTTCCTCCTGCCGATCTTCTCTTTTAAGACAAAATACCCGAGCAGAGAAATCCACAGATATCCTGTTGTTTCAAGTATCGGCCCCAAAGACAGTGGGATTCCCTTATAGGCATAAATTGTTACCAGGGTTGCGAGGAAGAATATACCGTAAGCGATCATCACTAAAGGATTCAGATATTCCTTTATCTTACTGTCATATTTTTTATCAGCGCTTTTTTTAAGTATTATCTGTGATATTGACGAGATGAATACCGAGAAAACATAAATAAACACATGAAGAGGACTTATCATTTGGCATCCTCCCTGTCTTCCGTATAGTCATCACCCGTTACCACAAGGTATACACCGGCAATTATTATAACGGCACCGATGATCTTTTGAACCGTTATTTCTTCGCCAAAGAAAACAAATCCCCAGACAATTCCCCATATGACCATTACCGCCTTATTGGCGTAGGCCGTTACAATGGGCATCTTCTTTATTATCTGCTGCCAGGCTATGGCATATACGAAGAGAAAGGCAAGAACGGCTCCGTAATAAATGATCCACTTTACGCTTAGCATATCCTCTCCCGCTGCAAGCTTGGAAAAGATACCGCTCACCGAAAAAAGAGCCAGTATTATATGCAGTATTATAAGATACCCGGCCTTCTTCATTTTATGCTCCCGCCTTACAGGTGATTATCCACGGAGCGGGCTGCTGCTCATAATTGTGCCTGAAGTTGACCCTTGAAACCGCGATCTGGATAACATCCGGTTCACTTACGCAGAACTTCTTGCAGTAATCGATAAGTGATGCCGCAAGGACAAAATCAAGCGTATAAATAACGAATTCCATATTGGGATTAAGCTTTAACATGGTCTCGATCTCCTTCTCCATGCTGGCGGATGCAACAAGCATCGTAACATCCGGCACGGGAAGCCCCTTCATGGTCTCATCATCCACATGGTCTATGATCGTAACGTTATTTATGCCGAAGAGTTCCATGTTTTCCTCAAGAGCCTTCCGGTCATTTCCGTTATATTCAACTGCGACTATCGAGCCCTCTCCGTTAAGGATCGCCGACTCGACAACGATTGATTCTCCGGAGATCACGCATAAGTTCTTGCCCTCCTCGATCCTCATCTTGGAAAGTATAACGGAACGTATCTCTTCACCAACGTACTTGACTGTACCCTTGGCAAGGGTTGAATTATCTATACCGAACTTATATGCCGACCTTGCATCGGGATTAAGTACCAGCATTCCGGCCGATGCGTTGATCCCCCGGTCGATCATCTCCGATACCATGTTCTTCTTGATGGGGCCTGCAGGCTCACTTCCTTCATTGTAAATGACCGTACATTCACCAAGTCCTGCATTATACATCCTGTAGAAGATATCCTTAAAGCCCGCTTCCGTGAATACGAGCACACACTTGTGTACCTCACATGCAGGTATAAGGTTCTTATTCTTCTTCGTGATATCGAGGATCTTCACATGTTCAAGATCCACATCGGTGTTCTGCGAAAAATACTGCAGCCACTCTATAATACTGTTATTGTTAAATAATGCCTCTCCCATTTAAGCCTCCTTCTTGACCGCTCTTATTTATTTAAAGGTTGATCCTGTACTTCACACTTATGT
>DPZM01000179.1 GCA_003535955.1 Lachnospiraceae bacterium
AAGACGGCTTCGATCACTGTACGTCTTGAATATGATCTAAAATAGATTTATGAATTATGACAGATGAATGACCCTGAAGAACTTGGATTCAGGGTCTTCTTTTTGCGCTAAGATGAGGGGCCTGGTCCCGAGTTTGTTAATTATGTAATCAAGACTCTTACTGAGCTCTTCTTTAGTCATTCCCCTGAATGGCTCATCCAGAACGACAAAATCGGCAGGTATCAGCAAAGCCTTGACTATTTCAACTATCCTTCTCTCGGATTCATTCAGTTCAGTTATCGGACAGTTTATCTTATCTTCCGATAAAAATCTCTTAAGTTCTGCCAAAGCACTTCCCTTTGTTATTGTGCGGTGGGCCTTTTTTACATTCCAGAGGGCATTTTTCTTAGGATTAAGGTCATCCGTTTGAGGTACATAAGCGGTATGAAGGGTGGGATATTTATAGTCACCCATCCTGCTTACCTTCCCTGAATCCGGTTTAACATCACCCATGAATATCTTAAGAAGGGTGGTCTTGCCGCAGGCCTCTCTGCCCACGATCGCGTAGCACTTCCCTTCTTCAAATGATATACTTACATCCTTTAATACTTCCGTACCGTTATATGATTTGCTGATATTATCAAGATAAATAGTCATGATCACTTAAAACCGTAGAATTTTTGGACTACCTTCCCGGCAGGTTTGCCGTAGATATCGTAGCCGGTATCATTTAATGCGTCTTTACTATTATATAGCTTTAAGCTCCAATCCCACAAGAAGAAACCTTCCACAAAATCACGTTTGTTTACCGCATCGAACATGGTTTCATACCAGCGAGCCTGTTCATCCGCATCAGCAGGTCCCTGAACAGTCCAATCATTTGGCACGTTAGAGGATCCCTGAGTAGATTTACAGCCGGCTTCTGCAAAGAAAAAGGGCTTGTTATACTTCTTTATGACGGCTTCTATCCTGTCAAGCTGGTTCTCCCAGTCGCTTATCGGATAGTATCCGCTTGAACAAATATAATCAAGACAGTCCCACCAGGTAACATTATCCTCCTGGTACTTATCGGTATTATAGGTAACAGGCCCGTTATAGAGGGTCCTTATGTCTGAAATAAGCTTCCGCCATTCCTCTTCCCTGTGTTCCGACTGGACCATTTCGCAGCCTGCGATGAACATATCAACTCCCGTTTCCTCAGCAAGCCTTGCGTAATGGAGTTGGAAATCAGTGTAAGCCTTAAACCATACGGACCATTTGGGTTCACAGGGTACATCCTTATCAAAGAAGCATATATGGGCCCGCCAGGTACCGTTTTTACAGTTGACAGTCGGTTTAATGGCAACCTTTAAGCCTTTATCATGGATATGCTTTATCATATCCTTAAGTTCACTGTCTTTAAGATTGGCGGGAGATAAATAATCGATCTTCTGGGACTGGGGGGTATCCTGTAAGCCGTTGGGTACAAGGACTATATAATTGGCACCAGTTTCCTCTATCAGCTTGTCAAGGCTTATATAAGACTGCTTCTTCTCAAATTCACCCGCTCCTGCGAAGGCTCCGAATGTGATTCCTTTAATGTACTCCATGTTTCTGTTTTCTCCTTAAAATCATTTTTTCCATCGACCACTCTTATAAGCTTCCATTTGCCTTGTTTATATCTTATAAGACTTGCGGCTCCTGTTATAAACCATGTAAGTGCCGTTGCAAGCCATACACCCCATTTGCCTATAAAGGGTACAAGGATCAGAGTATTTGCAAAAATGATACGCCCCGCTACTTCGACACCCCCATTTATCATGGCATAGACGGCATCACCTGCTCCGTTTAACAGTCCTCTTACTATATAGATCATACCAAGTGCAAAATAGAACCAGGATGTGATCTTAAGAGCATAGGTTCCAAAGGCGATAACATCGGCATCCGAAACAAATACCATCATAATATGGTTCCCGAATGCATAGAAAACGCCCAGCATCATAAGAGAGAAGAGAGCAACCAGAAATACGGATTTGGCAAATGCACTTTTAACACGTTCAAGCTTGCCTGCACCCATATTCTGTCCTGTGAAGGTGGATAAGGCCATACCCAGAGAATTAAAGGGCTGCTGTACCAGCTGTTCGATCCTTGAAGTAGCAGTGAAAGCAGCGACAACCATTGAACCGAAGGTATTGACTACACTCTGGAGGGCGACACAGGAGATCGCTATAAGGGATGACTGTATTGCAAGGGGAAGTCCGAGCCGGTAACATTTATGAGCGATCACCTTATCGTACAGCATCTCTTCTTTTCTTATCCGAAAATAAGGATTACTGCGCATGGCATATATAAGGCTTCCGACAGCGGCCAGGACCTGAGCGATTATGGTAGCATACGCAACACCCTTTACACCTAATTTAAAATGAATAACAAGCAGAAGATCCAACACTACATTTATAAGGCTTGCAAATATCAGGAATATCAGGGGTGTTTTGGAATCCCCCAGGGCCCTTAGTATCGATGAAATACAGTTGTAGGCCGCTACAGCAAGTATCCCGCCGCTTGCGATCTGCATATATACGACCGCATCATCCAAAATATTTACGGGAGTACGAAGCCAGGTGAGGATGGGTCTTGCAAGCAGTATTCCAAGCAGGGACATGATAA
>DPZM01000020.1 GCA_003535955.1 Lachnospiraceae bacterium
CCGGAACCTTTAAGATGATCTCATCATCCTTTCGGATCTGTACCCTGTCAACGTTGCCTTCCTTGACCTTTGCTTTGAGCTTATCGATCAAATCCTTGATCTCATCTCCAACACTCGAACTGTTTGTGGCAAGGCTTTCAAGAGCCTTATCAATATCCCCTTCAGCATTTACGAGTGCTTCCTTGGCTGTGTAGTAATCCACACCTCTTTAATACCGATATCCTTCCCATTGAAAATGAACCGAGTGGACGGCTCCTCGGTTCATTCTGTTATATCTCAATTACAGTATATGTGTCTCGTTTCTTTTTTGATTCATAAAGTGCCCTATCGGCGGTTCCGATGAGATTGTTCACAAGCTCCGTTCCGAAAGCAGCTCCAAAGCTCATGGTTACCCTGACTTCCGGGCTGTTTTCAATAGTGATCTCATTCACTGTTAATATAAGATTTGACAGTTTATTCTCCAGATCTTCCTTTGTGATATCGAAGAATACCATCATAAACTCATCACCGCCATAGCGGATGACCACGTCTTCCTTCCGGACGGACTGCTCCAGGATTTCCGCGACTTTCACGATCGCCTCGTCACCGCCCTGATGACCGACCGTATCATTGATCTCCTTAAAGATATCAATATCAGCCATGACAACAGCCTTGCATGGTTGATAGACAAGTTTTTCATCGAGGAACCTTCTGTTGCGGATCTTGGAGAGGGAATCTATATAAACTTCCGTCTCGAATTCGGATATCTTCTTCTGCTGGGCCAGGTTCTGCAGCTTGGCTTCAGTTGTATCCATACACCCGTATACAATATGAGCGATTCTTCCATCTTCATCCCGGTCACCTATAAGGAAGATCCCTTCGAACCAGTGGTGTGCACTCTCACTGTAGAATTCCATGGTCGCTGTTCCATGTTCCTCAATGGCTGCAAGTATTTTATCCTTATCAAGCCATTCATATAAATCTTCGCGGAAACTCTCGGCCACCGATGCAGCAACATTATTCTTAAGGAATTTGAATGCATCCGGATCCCTCTGGACCTTCTCCACATATTCATTGGTACTGATTATCCGGTAGCTCATATCATTAACATCTATGAATATTGAGAAATTGAAGACCCTTCCGATAGCCTCGATGATCTTTAAATATTCCTCCAATTCCTGCTGAGCAGTAATATCGCGATAGCAGCCCATGTAGATTTCCAGGGATCCGTCATCAGGACGCCTGATAAACCTTCCCGCTCCGGTAACCCAGATAATGCTCCCATCCTTCTTCTGCATGCGATAGGTGGCATGAGTGATATCCGGCAGCTCACGGTGAATGCGGACCGAATCCCAGAACAGCTTA
This sequence comes from Lachnospiraceae bacterium, assembly GCA_003535955.1. GTDB lineage: Bacteria > Bacillota > Clostridia > Lachnospirales > Lachnospiraceae > UBA2868. The sequence continues at coordinate 1,345 of DPZM01000020.1, forward strand.
ACGATCCCATCCCGCTCCTCAGGTACAAGAGTTTTCACCCAGCTGTCAAATTCATTCGGCAGGTCCTCCAGTCCGTCGTAGCCAAGCATCTGCCTTGTCTCATCATTAAATTCAAAGCTCAGCATGTTCTCGTCGCGGTCAAAAGTGCAGAAATACATGCCTGCCTTCATTCCCTTCGCAAACATATCCTCTCTGAACTTCGCAACCCGGTATTTGCTGTTTGCCTCATCTATCCTCCGGTTACACTCAATTATGAGTCCGCGTTGTTCCTGCGGATAAGCAGATACATCAAACAGCGGTACCAGATCGTCTACTGCAGCACTGGCCTCGGCAGCAAACTTTCCCACACCCTTTTCCATGCTGTCGATTATCTCATTTTTGTCCATAACAGCTCCTTTTACCGATCATCATTGAAAGTAACGATGATAGTTTATTTCTTATGCCTATACGTTACATCAGAATCAGGTAAATTACAAATATAATATCTCATATAATCTTCTGTGCACCTGTCGTCCAAACATGTTTCCTGGACGCATCGGTTCTTTTATTCTGTGCCATGTTTGTCTGTGTCCCTCTGCTTGTCTTGAGCAATCAGCAAACCATTGCAAACGTCCGGTCAGATTCCAAAACCATAACGGCATATTCATTTTTGTATCGAGGCTCGATTTTAACGGAACTTCATTTATCAGCCCGGATTCATAATATGTTTCTTGCGGAAACAGTATTTCGGCTGTATCCTTACTTCTTGACAGTTCACTGACATATATTCTCTGATATACGAACTGAGGGATGCTGTATGTCACGTTCCTGATCGGAGAATGATCATACTTTCTACACTCTGAATCGAATTTCCCGGATGTACATCGCCGACTCCAGCTAAAATTCACTTCTGCATGTCTGATAATAGCTACTCTCATATCAATCCTCCGGAATACGGTAGAAGGTGCCTGACACTCTCTCTGACTTGAACACGTTAACAAAGACAGCGGGATCGATTTCGTGCAGTGCATTTACGACCTTGCTGACCTGGGTGGCGGTAACAACGGAGTATACCACCGACTTGGTGCTCTCATCCTCATATGAACCTCTGCCGTAGATTATTGTAGCACCGTGCCTCGTCATGTCATAGATAAGCGAACTTACCTCATCCGGTGCTGAGGTCACGATAAAGAGCGTCGCCTGCTGGTATTTTTTGTAAAGGACATTTATGACAGTCGTGGAAGCATACTGGAATATGACTGAGTACAGGGCTTTCTCCCATCCAAACAGGGCTCCGGCAATGACAAGGATTACCGTATTGATGACCATTGCCACGTTGAATCCGTTTATGCCCTTTTTCTTGTTCAGGTATATCGCTATGAAGTCAGTTCCGCCTGATGTTGCGTCCATGAGGAGGCAGAGGCTGACCGAAATTCCGCTTATGATACCACCGAACACGCTTATGAGAAGGATATCGTCCGTGATCACGTATCCCGGGATAAAGTCAGTCAGAATGCCTGTCAGGACGATCACTATACATGAGAGCGAGGTGAACTTTTTCCCGACATACTTAAAGCCAATATATACAGGCACTGCATTTATCATCACATTTATGGGAGTATACGGTATGGAGACCCCGAAAAACCTGTCCGCTATCTCCTGTATCAGGAGAGTAAGTCCTGTGGCACCGCCGGGAAGAAGCCCGCCGGTCCTGACAAAAGATTTGATATTGACGGCAAATATTGCCGAAGCGATGATCACCACCAGAATCCTAAGTGACATCCATCTGTAGCTGTTGTTTCTGATTCTCTCTTCCATGGTTTTACCTGTACCTAGACCTGTCTCTCTGTTGAAGGGATTCACTCATACGCATTGATGTATTCATCCGTCATGTGCCAAAGCTTCGATGTATCGTAACCTGTCGGCAGATGCACCCAGTTGCCGTTGTCTGTTTCTATATACCATGCTCCTTCGCCCATATCATATTCCATCCAGCCATAATCCCCGTAATCGGAAGAGATCCCTTCATACCAATACTGCCACTGAGCCGGTGCTGCAGAATCATTATAATAAAACCAGCATTCGGTCTTACTGTCATACCAGTCTTCACCATCCAGATGACAGGTCCTGCCTATCTCATCTACATATATTGAATTCTTTGCGGATACCGTTTCGTATCGCGCACTGCTTGAGCTGTTGTTTGCAGTCGAAGTAGCAATAAGGGCTGCCACGATAACAAAGAAAGGCAGCGTAAGGCTGCATATGAACACGCCTATTGCAATCTTACCCACTAGCGGAATAGCGGAAAATACCCCCTTCATGCCGCTTCCGCTTGCTGCTTTCTTTTTATCTGTTATATCTATCTGCAAGGTAGCACCGCATTTATCACAAACAGGCAGTTCTCCTTCTTTCCACTTATACACCATGCGGCTTCCGCAGTAATCACACTTGAGCATGGTCTCGGATCCGGCCATGATCATATTGTCATAGTGCTGCCCGTTTTCGTCATAGTATCCCTCTTTAAAATATTGTCCGTCCGGTGCTGTCCATCCTTGTGGATAATAGTCATAATCATGGGCTGCACCATAAAAATGTCCGACGGCGCCATGCTGTGCATTATCCCAACCGTACGGCTGCGATGTCCGTTTACGATAGACCGGTTTATTGCTTCGAAAAATGCTGCGTGCAGACGAATAGTACGAGCTGTGATGGCTTGATGAATGGCTTGAACGGCTGCGGCTGCTCGAACTACTGCTGCTGTGATGTGATGAACTGTGTGAGCTGTGATGACTGCTGCTGTGATGCGAACTGCTGTGTCCTTTGGGTGGCATTTCCTTTTTCTCCTTCAATGGATTTTCTCTCTGTAATATTCTATTTTATATCAGTAGTTCGTCTCCTTCAAGATTTCATTTATCCCTTTAATCATGTATATTACCTGTTTACAATTTATCATGTGTCGGCACGCAAAAACAGACCGTTTCCCTATAAGGGATATCGGTCTGTTTTACGCCAGTTTATCAGCAGAATATGGAGTCAAATCCTGTGGTCTCAATAATTTCCTTCACCGCATCACTCATATTAATAAGGCTGAAATCACTGTCTTTCGCCAAAGCCTTTCTCATAATAAGAAGCACGCGCAAGCCTGCCGAGGAAATATATTCCAGATTCTTCATATCTATACATATGCCGGTAATATTCCCCTTGCCCTCGGCTTCTCTGTACAAGGCCAGCAGTCCGGGAGAGGATATCGTATCAAGTCTCCCTGTCAGCGACACATTAAGGATGTTATCATTAAGCTCCAGATCTGCCTTGAAATTATCCTCTTCATGAACAAAATTTTCGCTGCCTCCTGCCGTAGGTGTCATTACCCAGAAGTTGACTTCCTCAAGCGCAGCCTGAACCTTATTGCGGATATCATCCGGGAGCTTTTCAATGGAGGTTATTTTTTCCGGCAAATATTCCTTTATAGAGATGATCTCCAGGTCAAACCCCATGTCCGCAACAAATTTTTTGGCTTTTTCAATATCGCTGTCAAAGAATACATTATTGGCAAGCGTTGTCTTGGCAACCGCTCCCGCAGCTATATGAGCTATCTCGGTCGCAAGCTCCCCGGGCAGATCGGATGTCGCTGCAGCAACGGCTTTTCCGCTGGCCCTGGTGAGTTCATTGTCCATAGTTACCCATCTTCCGCCAAACTCCAACAGTAATTTTCTGATATTGCCGAATACAGTTTCTAACTCCGGCTGCGTAAAGTACATCAGGAGCCCCTCCGTAGTGATGTGAAGTTCTCCCTTTGCTCCGTTAAGAGCCTTCCTGAGTGAGGAATAATTAGTTGCATCAACCTCACTATACCTGATCTTATCGTTATCCCCGATCACTTCCTTTACAGCCGGCTTCATTGCGTCTATCACAGCAGGAAGGTCCAATCCGAAATAATCGATCTCATTCTTTGAGAGCTTTATTCCCCGGGCGGTATATCCGCACGGAAGATCCACTACCGTCCCGGTTCCGGAAGCCTTTATGTAATTATTTGCAGAAAAGAATCTCGCCTCAATCTGAGAATTTAATACAGGTATTACTTTCAGCAGTGCCTCCATTATCTGTTGCGGCAGATTGGCTCCACGCTGCTTTCTGTCTTCCCCAAACTTCGTGAATCCGAGAACCTTTCGCAGATTCTCCGAATCCTCGTCACCTGTACCTGCAATCAGCTGCAGACATGAATGAGCGGTGCTGTATACCGGATTTACCTCTTCCCTCAGTTTCTCAATGTCCGTTTCGTTTACTTTCTGTGCCATCTTTACTCCTTTCTCAAGTTAAATTCCTTTTGTTCTATGGCTAACACCTTATTGAAGACTAAACACCACCTCCTTCGGTCGGTTTTTCTCATTCCGACTCTTTTTCGCCAAGCAAACTACGTTTAAATCGTGTAAGCAGCAGTAAAACCGCCAATACTGCTGTTATTACTGATTCCGCTACTATTGTGTAGGCTGTTTTCGGTGAGCTTCCAGCGATAACGGATGAAGTGAACGAAGTTGAGCATTGCCCTGTGGGGTATCATAACCCCCTTGGGTTTCCGGTGGAGCCGGAGGTATATACAGCAAAAGCGGCATCATGGTCATCAGCTTCTTCATAGCCCGGCAGCGGTTCACACTTCAATATCTCTGCCATACAGTGCTGTTCAGTATCAGCTTGCAGCTGCAATCCTTTTGTATGAAAGCTATACGCTCGGCCGGATAGTAACCTCCTGATTAAGTGGCAGCAATGCGATAATCCTTAAGTACCAGTGTATCATTCTCCGAATAGCGGTATCGATTGATCACCCTAAGCTTTTCCGGGATTCCCGGGATATCTGTATATTCTTTCTTTACCAATACTTCCTCAGTAAAAAGCAGGTCAGGTTCCATATTTCCGGCTTTATTGAAAATGATCCTAAGCCGTTCCCGGTCCGAAAAGCCCTTTTCCGTAAAAAACCTTTTAGATGTATAAAATCATTTTGACTTCATATCACAATAATGCTTATTATACAAGCTGAAATGCTTCCGAGCACAGTCGCGATGGCATCTCCCCTGATCTCCAATCTCGGAAACCCCAGTCTGCCTTCGATAAGAAGATAGTTAAACAGAATATCCGTAATCCCCATGGCTACGTTAGAGACAAGGGTCACTTTTGTTTTGCCGATTCCTCTAAGTGAAGCATTTAAAACCGTGGAGACAGCCTGAAAGAACATAAACCCCATTATGATACGAAAAAAAGAAACAGACAGATCCAAAGTGTCATCCTGATGGTTGCAGATCCTCATGATAGCCTCTGCCAAAACAGCCGTTATAATGCCAATAACCACCGAGACAATAATGGCGATCTTCAAGAGATCGTATGAAAATAGTAATTACCTTCTCTTTCATCGCCTTTTCCATAAGTCTGGGAGATGAATATACTCACTGCCGTGCCAAGAGCAAAGAATCCTGAGAAAAAAATAAGCTTTGGCTGTGTTGTAAAAGAGACAGCGGAAATAGCGGGCTTCCCCAGACAAGCTATCATCTTTGTGTCTATAGTGGCAATGATCACAGATACCAGGCTCTCCAGAATGGCAGGAAATGCAATCTTTAAAAACTCCAATGACAATAAAAAATCCAAAGAAGGGATGCGCTTTTTCATTCATATTCCCTCATCATGTTTCTACCCGGTACTATTACTGTCATTTATTATAAATCCCGTGATAGTTAAATGCAATCATCCGGCCTGAGTGAGACAGAAAATCACATTTTTTATATTTCATGAAAATAGATCATATGTCAATTACTTGTATCAGAAAGAGAAAAAGAAATGAATCGGATCCCAATAGAGCTGATAATGTTTAAGATCACAAGAGGAGTCCGGTTCACACCGGACTCCTCTATATTTTTATACTATCTCATCGGTAGAGCCATCTTTCTTTACGATCTCAAGCTTGCAGCCGAAGCCAAAAGCAGCTATGGTGCCTGCAATGAGAGCCCAGGGGGCTGCGGCAGCGCCGATGATCCCTCCGATGATCCCCACATTTACGGGAACCTTCAGGATGATCTCATCATCCTTTCGGATCTGGACCCTGTCTACATTACCTTCTTTTACTTTAGCTTTGAGCTTCTCGATCATATCATTGATCTCATCGCCTACACTTGTTCCTGCCGGAGCAAGATCTTCGAGAGCCTTATCAAGGTTTCCCTCTGCCTTAACAAGCGCTTCCTTTGCCGTGTAGTAGTCCACACCTGCAAGTTCCATTACTTTTTCAACATCTTCCAATCTGATCTCCATCACATTTTCCTCCTTTGATCTTATTTTGTCAGAATCAGGCTCTGGCTGCCATTCCGGCTATCCCGGCTATTATAAGTATCGGAAGGGCCACATATAAAAAGCCTCCGAATATCAACATAAGCACGACTGCCGGAAGAAATATAAGGTATACGGCTATCTTAAGCATGCCCCAGCCTACCTTGAACGCAAAGCCCAACAACTTTCCAAATACTGCAAAAAACATGATCATCATAAGCAGTGTCAACATATTTTGTTCCTCCATTCCAAGGATTTCTACCTTATACGTTTATTATAGCTCTTTTTTTTGGAAGATTAATATCTGTTTCAGAAAAAAGCGGCATCCTATTTTTCTGAAAGAGCAAATATCGATCTGCCGGCTTTCAACGATAAGAAGCATACTATTTAAGCTTTAATCCATCTTTTAGGAAAGATTAAAAATACATTAATTTATGATGAACCCCTTTTCATTTTTCATTTTCATACTATCGTAAGGTTAATTTCTCTATACGATATTATACTAAAAAACGTCAAAACAGACCTAACCTGCACGGATTCGGGTTTGTTTTGCACTTATTTACCAAAAGTTTCACGATGTCCTTAGTTTCATTAAAAAAGCACGCATAATATATTATTCTTGTATTCGCGTGCTTATCAAGGGCCAATATCCTCCGATTTCTTTCTGTATAACACGCATTTAATTCTATATATTGGATTTGCGTGCTTGTTAAAAACCTGCCGGACACGCCAATTACCACCGTTTCTATTTTCGCGTGCCCATCTATTACTATCCGGTGTTAAGTCTGGCACGCAGATCAGGTGCTACCATCGCTTTGCGTGTCAGGCACTCTTACAAACGACACGCAGAATTGACATATTCGGATAATTGCGTGTTCGTCAGTCATTTTTCTTGTTGCACCAGACATGCGAAGGCTGGAATATCTTTTCTATGCGTGTTTTATTATCTATTTTGAAATGTAAGCCCTGAGGATTTCAAATCCGCTGCGGTTCCGGTTTCCTTCAAGGGTGATGGTCATAGAAGCATCTTCCATGCGGTAATCTTCCCTGATGGGCTTCCCGATTGGTGCTTCCTTAAGCATCCTGTAATAATCAGCTATGATCTGAGGCAGGATAACGGTCTGGAAATGCGCTGCCTTCTCCGCTCCTGTACTGTTTTCTATCTGTTTTATAAGTTCCTGCATCCATGATTCCATGTTCATCTTCCCTCGTCATTTTAGAACCGCCCTGATGGACCGGCTTCGCATCGGAAAACCGTCCCCTGTTTGATCGGAAAACCATCCCCTGTTTGATCGGAGAACCGTCCCCTGTTTCATTATGGTATAATATCTATACTATGAAGTTATTCTTTACTTACGAAACCGATCTTCCCGCAAATGTGGGATATGAATTATACAGCCTGCCGCATATTGCTGCCATAGCCGTGAGCATGCTGATGATCGTGTCGATCACGGTCATGTATGCGGTATCTGCGCCCCGCAGGAAGGCGTCGATCCGCAAACTTACAGCTGTTATCCCTGTCATACTGATAGCAGTGAGGCTTACTTACGTCGTTTTGTACGGAGCTTCCGTGGTATATGAGCTTCCGCTCCACCTGTGCAGCATGACGGGATTCTTTTGCTTTATTTACGAGTTTTTCCTTAAAAAGTCACCTTTTATCCGCTCCGTGCTCGGACAGGCCATGTATTCCCTCTGCCTTCCCGGGGCATTGATGGCTATCCTTTTCCCAAACGGCACTATTTATCCGATAATCCACTATATCTCATTTGAAAGTTACCTGTTTCACATTCTTATAATCGCATATATATGCATAAGGATACATGATAAGGGGATCGAACCTGATATCAGAGAGGCATATAAGGGCATTCTTTTCCTGCTTGCGATCGTCCCTCCCGTATATCTGTTCAATGTTATCTTTAAAACAAACTATATGTTTGTAATATGGCCGTCGGCAGGCTCTCCGCTTTACGGCTTTTTCAAGATGGGTGGATATGCCGGATACCGGATCGGATATGCATTTACGGCTGTATTTGTAATATATCTTATGAACATTCTTTACATACCCGTATCCCGGCTTATTTCTAAAGGATAATCTGCCTCCATATTTTGTACCGTCGGTTTTGTCTAAATGTGAACCGGTGGTCTGTCGTCCTGTTCCTGCTTAGCACCGGGTCCGTCACCCTGTTCCTGCTTTGTGTCGGGTTCGTCCACAAGTTCCAATCTTCGTCCGATAAGAACCGTCGGGATCATGAACAGCACAAACAGGATAAAACTCTCAGTATTATTAAGGTTTCTTCCGAGCAGCGGTTTTGCACTTATTTATCAAAAATGAACCGAGGAACCGTCCCCTGTTTCACACTTGTCCAAAAGATATAAGAGATCCGTAATTGAATCGATTATGAAATCGGCGCCGGAATTATGTAAACTAACCCTGTCCGAATTACCGTATGTCACACCGCAGGTATATGCTCCCGCTCCCTTTCCCATCTCAATGTCTACAGGCATGTCCCCTACCACCAAAGCCTTATCGGTCTTAAGGGAAAACCTCTCAAGGGTCTTAAGGACCGGGTCGGGACAGGGTTTAAGACGCTCGGTATCTTCACCGCACAGGATAAACTGAAATGTTTCATCCATACCCCAGCCGGCCAGAAATTCATGCAATGACTTCTTATTTCTTGAGGTTGCTATGGTGCATATGATGTCCCTGTTTCCCAATTCGGCAAGCACCTCCTTGACACCCTCAAAACATACCGGCGGCATCGTTACCTTCAGCTCATCAAATCTTTTTCTGTACTTTACCACCAGCTCACCCAGCCTCTCATCCGAAAGATCCGGATAAAACATTTTAAATCCTGCCTTGGCGGTAAGCCCTATAGTAGATGCACAGGCCTCCTCGTCAAAAACCTTAAGGCCTTCGCTCTTCATGGTTTCCTGCTTCGCGGTCACGATCGCCTTTCTTGTATCGGCTATCGTCCCGTCAAAATCAAATATGACCATTCGTATATCCATTTCCATATCCTTTCCGGTTCCTTTTATTTTCCGCGAATGCATAAATGTTATGCACTATGATTATATATAAAAAACCGGGAAAATGAAACAGATGCAAAAAAGGACCTGCGGTCACGAAAATATGTTATTATATACAGTGGAAAAAATCATACGGAGAAATGATCATGGAAAAAGCAGTTAAAACATCTCAAAAGCTTTTGGAATTCATCGATGCGTCTCCATCGTGTTTTCATGTTATTGAGAATGTAAAGATGGAACTTAAGGATTATACCGAGCTTAAGGAAAATGAGGAATGGGATCTGAAGCATGGACATGGATACTATATAGTCCGCAATTCATCATCCCTTATCTCCTTTTTCATACCGGGATCATATGAAAGAAAAAACGGTGGGCATCTGAACGGCTTCAGGATATGCGCCGCCCATTGTGATTCTCCCCTTTTTAAGATAAAGCCGAATGCGGAGATAGCTGTCGAAGACCACTATAAGGTCCTGAATGTGGAAAAATACGGCGGGATGATCCTGTCTTCCTGGTTAGACAGGCCCCTGTCGGTGGCAGGACGTGTGTTTTTTGATTCTGAAGGAATCATTAGGGAGAAGCTTGTTAATATAGACCGGGATGTCCTTATCATACCGAATGTGGCGATCCATATGAACAGGGATGCAAACGACGGATATAAGTTTAATCCGGCAAAGGATCTTCGTCCCCTCTTTGCCGCTTCGGTTTTCGGTGAGGATGATAATGGTTCCCTTCTTAAGCTGACAGCGGACGAAGCAGGTATCAGTCCGGAGCAGATACTTGGTACGGATCTGTTTTTGTATGATCGTGTAAAGGGAACCTTTATCGGGGCGGATAAGGAAATCATAGCCTCCCGCTCTCTTGATGACCTGCAGTGTGTATACGCTCTGGTGAGAGGATTTTCGGAAAGTCTTTATGAGCCGGGAAACGGCATACCCGTACTCTGTATCTTTAACAATGAAGAAGTGGGCAGCCTTACCGGACAGGGAGCGGATTCCACTTTTCTAAAAGATGTACTTGAGAGGATAGCCTCATCGGTTATCAAGGCAGGTCTTGGCAGTGTCCTTCCGGACAGCTTCATGATCTCGGCAGACAATGCCCATGCGGTACATCCCAATCATCCCGAGTACGCCGATCCCACCAATAAGCCGTACTTAAATAAGGGTATAGTGATCAAGTATAATGCCAATCAGAAATATACAACCGACGGGCGGTCAGAGGCCCTTATCCGGAAATTGTGCAGGGATAACGGAATTCCGGTACAGACCTATGCCAACCGGTCGGATATAGCCGGCGGTTCCACGCTAGGTAACCTGAGCAACCGGCACGTTTCCCTGAGCACGGTCGATATCGGTCTTCCGCAGCTGGCCATGCATTCGTCGTACGAAACGGCCGGAACATATGACACACAATATCTTATAGATCTTATAAAAGCTTTTTTGACTTTCAACTAGTTATGTAAACCAGGAGGGACTTATGGGACGTGCATCTGTAAAAGAAAATAAATCAATATACCAGTTAATAAGGGAAGAACTTAAGCTCACCCGGGAAAAGGCAAGTGAAATGACCGGATTTATGTCCCCGGAACATATAGAGAAGATCGAAAACGGGAAGATAAATGTCCAGCCGGATGATGTAATGGCACTTGCGGAATGCTATAAAGCCCCCAAGCTGTGCAATTACTACTGTTCAAACGAATGTCCCATAGGGGAGAAATACATTCCGGAGGTTCAGGTAAAGGATCTTGCCCAGATAGCCATCGAAACCCTTAATTCGTTAAACAGGATAAACCGGGAAAAGGACCGGCTCCTTGAGATAATCGAGGACGGAAAGGTAACGGATGACGAGATATCCGATTTTGTTTCGATCAAGAAAACCTTCGATAAGATATCCTTATCGGTCAATACCCTCCAGTTGTGGGTGAACCAGGCAATTGCGGACGGGAATCTGGACAGGTCGATTTTTGATGATCAGTGAAGATCCATAGGGTAAAAAACAAGATATTGTTATTTCGCAGGTTAGGATCACTTTAAGATAGGTCTTGTTATATGTACGTTGAAAAACTCGATGAGCGGGCCCATGAAAAATGCCGTTATTATCGTACCTATTCCGGCTATTGTCGGGATCTTTGGTATAGTACCTCCGGATAAGAGGAACAGAACCACACCAAGTATAACGCATACTATGTCGGTGATGATCCTTACATACTGGAACTTCCCCTTTTTCCACGTATTGCATATTATGAGGGCTATGGCATCATATGTCGAAACACCCAGATCGGCCGTCATATAGAAGGCAGATCCGAAACAGATGATGACCACTCCCACAACAAGACATATGATCCTGACGGTAATGGATGGATCGACGATCACAGTCTGCAGGTATTCATATGTGAACTGCGTGATATATCCAAGGAGAAAGAGATTTATAAATGTGGCTATCCCTATATAATGCCTGTCAAATACAAGAGCAAAGAGGAGGAGGACCGCATTTGTGATCACGTACAGGGTGCCGAATTTAATAGGAACTATTGCATCAAGACCGGCCATAAATGACTGAAAGGGGTCAACCCCCAGTGCCGCGATCTTAAATATTCCCACACTTATCGCACAGATTATCACTCCGAAAAGGGACATTGCCACCCTTTTTGCTCTTTTGTTGTCTTTTACATTTGAATTATCTGCATTCATTTTTTGCCATCCTCCAGGATTTTATACAAAAGCCCGTAAAGGTGTTTTACCTCATTCTCGTTTAGCGGTGATCTCCTGCAAGACATTTTAGCAGGAATATCCTTACATTTTTCCTTAAGCTCGTTCCCCTTCTTTGTGATGCTCACGATCGTTATACGTTCATCTTCTTTTGAGCGCTCTCTGGTAACATATCCTTCATTTTCGAGCCTTTTTAAAAGCGGAGTCAGGGTTCCCGCATCCAAATGGAGTATTTCCCCCATCTGTCCTACGTTTACGCACTCCTTCTCCCACAGGACCATAAGCACAATGTACTGGGTGTATGTAAGTCCCAGCGGTTTAAGATAAGGAGTATAGGAACTCACGATCTTTCTTCCGCAGGCATACAGCGGAAAACATAACTGATTTTTTAATAAAAGCTGTTCGTATTCTTGTGCCATTTGTCTACCTCTTCCTCATTGTCTTTCATCATATTATATTGCGCGCAATATATGATGTCAATACTTTTTATACGGTTAATTGTGATATAATATGGTCGTATGAATACCAAGATGAATAAAAATAACGATTTCTCAAAGGGTCCGGTTTGGAAATGCATAATCATACAGGCCATCCCGCTCACAATTGCCCAGTTTGTGCAGCTTTTATACAATGTTGTGGACAGGATATATTTAGGGCACATGGGTAACGGCCACTCTCTTGCGCTAACCGGAGTGGGGCTGACTTTTCCGGTTATTACGCTGATAATGGCGTTTACTGCCCTTTTCGGTATCGGCGGGGCACCTCTTTTCTCAATAGAACGCGGCCGGGATGATGCAAAGATGGCGGGAAGGATCCTTGGCAACTCCTTCGCGCTCCTTGTAATAAGCGGTCTTATCCTTATGATATTGGGATATCTGTTCTTAAAACCCGTTCTTTTTGCTTTTGGCGCGAGCGATGATTCGTATCTTTACGGGGCAGCTTACTTAAGAATATACCTTGCGGGTACTCTGTTTGCAATGACAGCAACGGGTCTTAACATTTATATAAGTGCCCAGGGATATCCGGGGATCGGAATGTTGTCAACGGTCATAGGCGCCCTTATCAATATAGTCCTGGATCCAATATTCATCTTTCTTCTCAAAATGGGGGTTTCGGGTGCTGCGCTTGCAACGGTTATAAGTCAGGCTGTATCGGCGGTGTGGGTTCTTAAGTTTCTAACCCGCAAGGACATTCCGGTTCCGCTTAAGAAGGAAAATATAAGGATAGACAGGGATATAACCCTTAATATAAGTAAGCTTGGAGCCTCCAACTTCATAATGCAGGGGACCAATTTTGCCGTTCAGGTGGTGTGCAATGCCACTCTTGCCAGATACGGCGGAGATTTGTACGTGGGGATAATGACTGTTACCAATTCAGTACGCGAGGTATTTGTTCTTCCGATAAACGGGATAATAAGCGGAGCGCAGCCTGTGATAAGCTATAATTACGGGGCGAAGGCCCATGACAGGGTAAGGGCAGGGATCAACTTCAATACGGCCCTCGGTGTCATATATACTGCCCTGGCCTGGATCATCGTTCTCATCTTTCCGGGGTTTTTCATTAACCTCTTCTCGGACGATCCGATGCTTATGGATGCGGGAATACAGGCCCTTAAGATATATTTCTTCGGATTCGTGTTCATGGCCCTGCAGTTTGCCGGACAGTCATCATTTCAGGCGCTCGGCGACGCGGGACACGCGATCTTTTTCTCACTGCTTAGGAAGGCATTCATTGTTGTCCCGCTCACCCTGATATTACCTGCCGCCGGCTACGGGGTTACCGGGGTCTTTCTTGCCGAACCTGTCTCAAATGTTATCGGGGGTCTTGCAAGCTATATCACCATGCGGCTTACGGCCTACCGAAAACTGGAGAAGAAAATTATATAACGCGCTTTATTTATTTAGACATAAGTCTGTTTATGTTCTTTATCATAATGGATATGGTGCCGTCGGGATTGGTGATGAATTCCACACTGTCGTTATTATTGTATTCATCCATGGGGATATTGATTTCTATCCCTGTGTCGGTCTTAAGGTACTGCTTATGGTATTTCCTTACGGTCATCTCATTCTGAGGCCTTACTTCCTCCCTTACCATGTTGTATTTCCCGAGCTTTTCTTCGAATTCTTCCTTAACGGTAGGATATTCTTCATACAGCTTCTCTCCGATAAGGTCGGGCCTTATGGCTCCGTCTTCGCGTATCTGATTCTCTATGACAGCCTTTGTTTCGAGCTGCTTCTCTATATTGTCTTCGAAATACTTGTTGTTGATCTGGTCAAGAGCCTTTTCGACGATCTTCATCCTGGTCCGCTGCGACATTTTTGCATGACAGTTAAGATACAGTTCGGACAGATAATTCGTATTGACGCCGTTCACCTCGTATTTCTTCTCCGCGATCTTTATCGTGAGATCCTCAAGGTCGATGATCACAGCCTCGGTAAGCTTGGTTCCCGAGGCAGGCAGGGTTGCATGCTGCATGATTATGGCATTATAATTGCTTCCGTCATCCGCGTTCCGGGTCATGTGGACGAAGCTGTCCTTATAATTCATCTTAAGCAGGGCAAGGTATGGCTTTCCCTCGCTCTTAAAGGTCACCACACAGAAATCGGCGGACGGTATGTCGGGATTCTTACACATGATATCATACAGTCTTACAGCTGCTTCCTTGCTGAACCCTATAAGGTCTTCCTCGCTGAAGTTCTTAACAAGCTCATACATATCCGATCCCTCTTCCTCGCGGAATACGCATGTCTTTAAATCATCACCTGCCGCAACCCTGTAAATATGGGCCCTTAAGAGGTCGTTAAGCTCCTCATGCCTTTCCAGCAGATATTCCGAAAGGATCGGCATACCCACATCGGTCTCTAAGATATGTACAATTGCATTTGTTATTATTATCTCATCTTTCTGCATTTTCCTTCATCCTTTACTTTTAGCTCTTATACAGGCATTCTGTTTTCCCGGAAGTCATCTGGAAGCTGACGATACCGTTATATCTGTTTATTTCGGGAAGGTTCACCATTCCGCGTATCATCAGTTTCTGTTCACCCTTGTCTGCCTCAATATCCTTAATGTAACTGCCCCTGTTCCACATAAGTATCACAACTTCTTTATTATCCGAAGACCTGGCAGTTAACCTGAGCTTGGCATGGACGCCTTCATTCATATACATGATCCCACGGTTGGGATTGACTTCCTCTTCGATAAAAAAACCGGGCTTGGCAAATCCTTCCCCGAAAGGAAGAAGGTGCTCGTAAGCCTCTCTGAGTTTAATTATGTTGGCTTCGGTAAACTTTGACGGGGCAAGGACAAAATCACTGTCATCGGCGCTCATCTCTTCCCTGACATAATCTTTTGAGACAGACTCTGTCATGCGCCGCCTGAATTCATCAAGGTTTTCATCCCTGATGCTGAGTCCGGCCGCCTTGGGATGCCCGCCAAAGGCCACAAGAAGGTCGGAACATTCCGTCAGCTTTTCATATATGTTGATACTGTCGGTCGATCTTGCCGAACCCTTAAATATCCCGGGGTTGCCGGATTTCCCGAGTACGATCACCGGAACCCCGTATTCCTCCTTTAACCTGCCTGCGGTAAGTCCGTTTATGCCCTCTTTGAGGCCCTCATCCGCTATAAGGATGAAGGGGTCTTCTTCATAGCCGTGGGCTTTTATGATCTGTTCACATTTTCGCGCATCTTCTTCGGTTAATGACTTTCTTGTTTCATTTATTTCGGCCATCTGCCTTATAAGACCCGGAAGTCCGGGGTCACCCTCATCCGACAAAAAAACCCTCATGGGAAGATCGACGCTGCCTCGAACCCGGCTGCATGCGTTAATGGCGGGTCCGTAGTAGAAGCCGAAGGTATCACCGTCTATGCGTGACTGTAATGCTTTACCCCCGGTTATGTTCTCATGAAATATCTTCCAGAAGCCCTTGTCCTGCCTTATATGATCGATGGCCGCACGGGCAATGCAGTGATTACTTGCGTTTAATTGTATAACATCAGTTATTGTGGCAACTCCCGCATAGGCACACAGGCTTTCCAGGAAGTCCCTGCTATTTGCCGAAATACCTTTCATCTCATACAGCTGCATTATAAGGCGTCTTGCCAGTTCCGCCCCGCAGAAGCCTTCGGCCTTCTGCTTCCCTGCGGCATATGCTTCCTTCTGCTTTATGCTTTTCTCACATACAGCCGGGATTGACGGATCGGGAACCCTGTCAGCCCCCTGTTCATGGTGGTCGGTCACATACACCTTTATACCGAGCTCCCTTGCCCTGTTCCAGGCTTCGACCGCCCCTATACCGTTGTCACAGGAAATAATAACGCGAGTTGCCGGAAAGGATTCAAGCAAGTGCTCAAGGCTGTCTTCGGTGATAGAGTATCCGTCCCTGAACCTGTCGTTGGCAAACCAGTTTATCTTACCGGGGCTGAGCTGTTCAAGTCCCTTATACAGGATCGTCATGGCCATGACACCGTCTGCGTCATAATCTCCGTATATGGTAATATAAGCCCCCGAATCGACAGCTTCATTTAACCCATCAAGAACCCTGTCACCATCGACCAGGGAAGAGAATACGGGTAGCATATCGGGCGTCATGTTAAGGAATCCAAGCATCTCCTCATCCGTGGAGAACCCTCTTTTTTTGAATATTTCACGTTCTATGGCTGATATGGTGTTTATCATTTCCACAACCTCTTGTCTTTTTTACTTATGAGCTGCCGGCAGGATCATTACCGCACCGATCGATCCGGAAACATCCCTTTCCTGTTTTAAAGTGTGCCCAAAGAACCGTCCCCGCATCATGCGGTGTTGCGTTTACAACATGGTAAGGGATATCCTGCCCTTCTTTTCGTC
>DPZM01000080.1 GCA_003535955.1 Lachnospiraceae bacterium
GGACGCTCCGTAACGAGCGCATCATACACATCCGCAACCGCGATTATCTTGGCATATTTATGTATTCCCGCATCCGGAGTTCCCAGGGGATACCCCTTCCCGCTGATCTTCTCATGATGCTGAAGAACGCCCTTTAAGATGGCTTCATTGAACTGGTTCTTCTCCTTGAGTATCTTGAAGCCGAAGAGGGAGTGCTGCTTCATCAGCTCGAATTCCTTATCATCAAGCCGTCCGGGTTTATTGAGGACTTCGAGGGGGATCTGTGACTTTCCGAGGTCATGCAGAAGGCCGGATATACCCAGTTCGCGAAGTTCCTCCTTGCTAAGGCCGTAATTCTGCCCTATGACCATGGCCATGGTGGCAACGTCAACGCTGTGCTTGAAGGTGTACTCGTCGCTGACCTTGATGAGGTTAATATCGATGGCAACGGCATTATTACCGGTGATGGCCTTGACAAGCTCCTCCGAGATATTGTTGGTCGCCTCAAGGAAGCCCTCGGATTCCGTATTGTGGAACAGGAACTGTATTCCCTCACCGACACGCTTACACACTTCCTGATTGAGGGTAACCTTGGAAGGATCCTCAACACGGCTCTTCGCTATGAGCTCACGGGTATAAACAGGGAGATTCTTCTCAAGTTCGGACAATTCCTTTTCGGGTTCTCCGGTGTCTATAAAGATGCCTCCCACGCCATGCTCTTTTAAGTATTCTATTTGAAAATCATCCAGAACGCACCCGCGGGCAATGAGTTCACGTCCTCTTGAATCCACGATCGCCTGATCGATCTTCATTCCCGACTTAAGCGTCCTGGTGCTTACAAGCTTTCTCTTAGCCATTTATTTCCATCCTGAAAATGAGTGGTGGATAATATTATATCATAAATGATCCCTGCATAGTGTATCCAGAATATCAAAGTAGTTCTCGAAGGTCTTACGGCAGCAGCCGGGGTTTATTATGCTCACACCGGGTATGCGAAGGCCTGCAAGTGCGAATGCCATTGCGATCCGGTGGTCCTCGTAGGTTTCTATTTCGGCCCCGTGGTAGGGACTGCTGTCTTTATCGTTAATGCTGCAGGGTGCCGGCTCTATGAGCAGTCCGGTATCTTCATCTATCGCAGTGCACCTGCAGCCTATGCGATTTAACTCATTCACTATGGCATGCAGCCTGTCGGACTCCTGAAACCTTATATGGCCGACATTACGGATCCTTGTGGGTGAAGCAGCGAAGGCCGCCGTGACTGCCATCGTCATAGTCTGATCGGAGAAATCCTTCATGTCTGTCTCGATCCCCAGGTATTTCCCCTCTACGGGAGGCCTGAGGATCACGCCTTCCTTATTATCCGTGGCTGTGCAGCCTAAGTTCTCAAGCACCCTGATGAACTGGTAATCACCCTGCATTGAATCGGGGTGTACGCCCCGCACCTGCATGACTTTGCCGCATATGGGTGCCATAGCATAGAAGTAGCAGGCAGCGGACATATCCGGTTCGATGCTGTAAGCCGTTAAGCGGGTATCGTGACGGGGGTTTACTGTAATGGTATTGTCTTCTCTTGTGTATCTAAACCCGAAATCTTCCATCATCTTAAGCGTAATGTTTATGTATGACCCCCCGGTCCTTGAACCTTCAAGGGTAAGCTTGATGCCGTTTTTTAGTAAGGGCGCAGCCATTAAGATGGCACTGGCGAACTGGGAGCTTATGTCCGTATTGCTGGTCATTTCCGATATGGTGACCGCATCCGATATTAATGTAAAGGGGAAATGCCCTTCCTCCCCGGTGCAGGTGATCTTTACTCCCGCTTTTCTAAGGTCGCTTATAAGGGGTTCCATGGGACGCTTACACATCTGGGGCGAAGCGTTCATTTCATATTCTCCGCCCGCGAAGGCTAAGAAGACGGTAAGGAACCTGGCGGCAGTCCCTGCGCTGCCGACATTGACTTCTGCCTTCCTGTTTGGTATGCGGCCGCCCGTGCCGGTGATGGTGACTTTTCTTTCTTCCTCATTTATTGTGAGGTTAAATCCCAGTTCCTTAAGGCATGCAAGGAAGGCCCTCGAATCGTCGCTGAAGAGGACACCGCTTAGCGTGCAGTCTCCCTCGCACATGGCAGCAAGGAGCAGGGCCCGGTTGGTGATGCTCTTGGAACCCGGTACTGTCACCGTGAATGAATCAGTGTCTTTTAAAGGTCTTACGTCATATCTGTCCATGGAATTGAGTCCTTTTTCTGTTAAAATCGGTAAATACCTGTATACCGGCACCTGTTAATATAACATTATTTGTATAAATGCGCTATAATGGAGTCAGTAATTATTGTTTATAGATGTGACTGATAAGAAAATAATGAATAAGGAGAGGAAACATGAGAACAGATAGGGGTACTAAGATCAAAAGCATGACTGCATTGATGATCGCAGTTATCATGACGGTCGGTCAGTGCATGCCTGCCCTGGCTGCCGGGCTGACTGATGCTTACAGGGCATCGGATGAGCCGCTTATTCAGGAGGATGTCCTGCAGGAGGAAAATATCCTGTCGGAAGGAAACATCCTGTCGGATGAAGGCCTTGACATAAGCGCTGATACGCTCATCACGGATGAAGCGGATGAAGCGGGCGCGGACGGACTGATCGTAGAAGATGAGGCCTCTGCAGGAACCGCCAGGTCAGCCGATGCCGTGTTAAATGACCTGATGTCCGGGAAGGAATTTACGGCTGATACGGCACTTCCCGTTACCGGTACGGATTATGAGATAGTAAGATATCCGTCCCGTATTACCGTAAAGAACAAGGCCACGGTAAAGGATAACGAGCACGACCTGTATGCTGTCGTTTTTTATGCGGATAAAAGCAGACAGAGCTTGGAAGTCCAGATAGCGACAAGGGTCGCAGCAGGCTCCACGGTATCCCTGTACAGGATGTTCGATGAAAACGGGGAAGAGAAGGTTGTAGCGACCGCTGACGATTATGTGGTGCTCCTTGGAAGGGCCTATGAATGGGAAGATGAGGATGCGAAAAAGTACGTCGAGGATTTTGGCCTTATAGGATGGATACCTGAGCTCGATGATAAGGGTGAGCCGAAAAAGGATAAGGACGGAAATATCCTGTATACGGAATACAACGTTCTTGACAGAGTCACTCTCCCCGCAGGCGATACGAAGAAGGATACAGAGCCTGGCTGGAAGGATGGTTATACCGGGATAAACATGAAGGCTCTTATACAGAAGAACATGCAGATAAAGATTACCTGGGCTCCCAATTCCAAGGATGACCTGCAGAAAACCTTTAAAAAATACGCACTTTTTGAGCTGACTCCCGATGAGACGGCAGAAACCGGATATAAGGAGACCCTGTGCTGGCCGCTTGATAAGTTTGGAGCACCCGCAGCACATTCGGGTTCCAAATCGGCAGCGCTGAATCCCGGCATAAACAAGGACACCAAGCTGTTAGACAGCTCCCTTATATACATGCTCAGATGCTACGATAAGGATGATAAGGAA
>DPZM01000226.1 GCA_003535955.1 Lachnospiraceae bacterium
AACAGGTATTTCCTTCGTTTTCGCAAGTTCAAGTATCTTCCTGTAATATTCCTCGCTCTTACCATGCAGGTCCATTGTACCGGTAATACCCGAAACATCGACTGTTTCCTGCGGATCTATATAAACAGCCGATGTAAAACCCTTCCAGTCGGTATACTGCTTATTGCCCTGATCCTTTAGAAAATCAGCCCGTCCAAGCTCCGAATATCTGTTATGGTACTGTGTATACCCCATAAAATAATCAAGCCACATCTCTTTAGGTGATGATACCTTGATAGCATCCAGCTTATCCTTTGACAGCTTCATCCCAAAAGTATTCTTTATGAGGGATCCGTAATGTATGTAATCATCTTCATTGGTAACCATATATCCTTCAAGAACAACAAGCTTTGGTGTCTGTGATTTCAATGCTTCCTTAAAATAGTAATATGTATTCCACATAGGCTGCTGTGCACCGCACAGGTCATATGCCGCAATGCCGTATTTATCCCACAGAAGACCGGTATTAAAATCGGCAAAGCCGTGAGAACTTCCAAGAACGAGCACATCCACCGAATCATTTTTCTGCTCGTAGAACTTTGTAAGGCTGTATATGCCATCACCGTACTTAAATTTCAAAACAGAATTGACTGATGTTAATACCAGGGTAAAAACGATCATAAAGCCAATTATTCTGATCACCGAAGTCTTCAACTTCTATTCTCCGTATCTAAAACTGAAAATAAATAAACTGTCTTGCATCAAAAGCCGGACCGTATTCCCCGTAGACAAATACAGCCATGACCAGCGCGATGATAACTGCCCATTCAAACCACAGGTTTTGTCCCATAAGAAATACATCTACAGTCTGTCCCCGGAACCTTCGTACAAGGCTTACCAGCAAAAGCACAACAAGGCTTATGAATAGTATGTTCATTTCAGTCCTGTTAAGGCCGAGTTCATACAGACCACCGTTAAACATAACCCAGGGTGTGGGTTTAAGAAAGATACGTTTGACTATAGCCAATGCATCCGTAATGGATGGTGCCCTGAAAAATATCCATGCAAATACAGTCAGGCAGAAGGTTATAAAGACCTTCAGGAAATGGTAGCTGAAACAATCCGTTCTTATCCCGAACTTCTTTATCAATCCCCGGCGCAGGTCTTGCGACCATTCGCCCGCCACCCTGAACAAACCATGCAGGCCGCCCCAGAAAACGTATGTCCAGTTGGCGCCGTGCCACAAGCCGCTTGCAAGAAACACCAGCATTATGTTTATATATTTCCTGATCTTACCCCTGCGGTTTCCGCCAAGAGGAATATATAAATAATCCCTGAACCAGGTCGTGAGGGAAATATGCCACCGTTCCCAAAATTCCTTAATGCTCTCGGAAAAATAGGGTGTATTGAAATTCTCCATCAGTTCAAAGCCGAGTATCTTCGCCGAACCGATCGCAAGCATTGAATAGGATGCAAAATCACAATAGATCTGGATCGAAAAACCTGCCGCCGCAAATATGAGCTCGGTACTTCCGTATCTTCTGAAATTATCAAAAACCATGTCAACCGGTATGGATATCCTGTCCGCTATGACCATTTTAAGGAACAGTCCCCATACCATCAGAACAGCCCCCGATGTCACTCTTTTGGCATTATAGAGCCTGAAGCCCTCAATCCCGCCTATCTGCTTAAGCAGGTTATGGGACCGTTCTATAGGGCCTGCGACCAGCTGGGGAAAAAAGGAAACAAAAAGCGCATACCTGACCGGATTGTGCTCCGCCCTGATATCTCCTCTGTAAACATCTATAACATAACCGAGTGCCTGGAAGGTATAAAACGATATGCCGACAGGAAGAAGAATATCCAGTCTTTTGTCAAAATAGAACAGGTTAAAATGTCTGCCTATATCTCCGACTGTTTTAAGCGCAAAATTCCCGTACTTGAATATTGCCAGTATTGAAAGGTTAATAAGGATTGCCAGTACAACTACCGTTTTCCTTATATTTGTCTTTGCTCTCTCTTCACCTTCCTGCGCCCCTTCTATCAGTATACCCGCAAAATAGGTGATAATGGTAGATGCACCGATCAACAGGGCATACTTTGCGTTCCAGCTCATATAAAAACAGTAACTTGCCGCAAGCAGCCACAGTGAGCGCAGCTTCTTTGGAATCAGGAAAAAAACCACAACCACTATGGGGAAAAAGAACATGTAATCAAAAGAATTAAACTGCACCGAAAAACTCCTCTGTCTTATCGCATATATAATCCACCGTGTCTTCCTGCAATCCGTAATACATCGGAAGTCTTACAAGGCGCTCACTTTCCCGGGTAGTGTATCTGTCTTCCCCATTAAACCTGGCGTGCTTAATTCCGGCAGGCGCCGAATGAAGCGGAATATAATGAAATACAGTACATATGTCATTCTTCTTCATGTAATCTATAAAGTGCGTCCGTTCGTCTATATCCTTAAGCTTTATATAGTACATGTGAGCGTTGTGGGTACAGTCATCCGGAATAAACGGCAGTTCTATGAGTCCTCTGTCAGAAAGGCCCTTCAGGCGGGAATTATAATGATTCCATGTTGACATACGGTCATCCGCTATCATTTTGGCGTTCTTAAGCTGGGCATAAAGATAGGCTGCATTCAGTTCGCTGGGCAGATACGATGAACCCTGGTCGACCCATGTGTATTTGTCCACCTGCCCCCTGTGGAACTTGCTCCTGTCAGTTCCCTTCTCCCTTATTATCTCAGCCCGTTCAATATCTTTCCCGTCACGTATCAGCAGGGCTCCGCCTTCGCCCATACTCATATTCTTTGTCTCATGAAATGAAAAGCACCCGAACCTGCCAAATGTTCCCGCGCTTTTTCCCTTATATGTTGATCCTATCGCCTGTGCGGCATCCTCGATCACGGTAAGTCCATACCTGTTAGCTATATCCGTTATGGCATCCATATCACAGCATACACCCGCATAATGAACCGGTACTATTGCCCTTGTTTTCTCCGTTATCGCTTCTTCGATCAGTTTCTCATCGATGTTCATGGTATCGGGACGTATGTCTGTAAAGACGGGTACGGCCCCTCTTAACACAAAAGCATTGGCCGTCGATACAAATGTATATGATGGCATTATCACTTCATCAAGAGGTTTGATATCTGCGAGCAGGGCAGCCATTTCCGTAGCATGTGTACATGAAGTGGTAAGAAGAGCCTTACCGGTTCCCGTCTCCCTCTCTATCCACTCGCTGCATTTTTTTGTATAATCACCATCTCCGCATATCTTACCGTCATGAATGGCCTTTAAGACATATTCGTCTTCCATGCCGATATAAGGCGGAACATTAAAATTTATCATTTGATCATCCTCTTATTTTCCGGTGCCTATTATTTCAGCCAGCCTGGCAGCGATCAGTCTGTGGCCGGTTCTGTTAAGATGCCCTGTACCGGGTGAAGTATTCATGAATCCGTGAGGGAGCATGTGTTCACTTTCATACTCCTCAAGAAACATGTCCGACATATCGGCAAAAACGATCCCGTTTTCGGCACATGCCTCCGTAAATGCCCTTTTTGTTTCCTCATCATCCGCCAACGCGCTTGCCCTTCCTTCTTTATCGACGGTGACAGTGGGATGGTACAGGATTATTACAGGCTTATCATACTGCTGTTTAATAAGCTTCATAACATCATCGACAGCAGCTTTATATTGGTCATAAGTACCGGTATTGCATTCCCTCGTTGTTGCCTTGAGTGCGTTAATTTTCTGGGTTAACAATATCCTGAAAGGGAACCATGTCTTAAGTATTGACTTTACTCTTGCCACCTTGCCCATGCCTTCAACTATGGCAGGTCCTGTGCTGTTCTCATCATATGCCCTCTGGTTAAGGCAGCCCTTAAGTTCATCCAGATCAAATTTCGTAAGGCTGGTTTCAATGACTACCGCATCCGACCTTTGAAACTGCTCAAGGGCAGCACTGAAACCGGCAACATTATCCGTAAAGAAATGACCGTCCATAGCTATGTTATATGTCGGTATCCCGTATTCATCATTAAGCAGCTCACCGAAACTGTGTCCACCGGGAACTTCCTTGCCCATAGCATGTGATGAACCCATTATCAGCACATAATTCTCAAGTTCATCCTCACTTACCTCATTCAGGTATCCGTTTTTGTCAAAACGGCCGATCCGGTACCCCTCCCCCAATGTATTGAATCCGGTACCCGGATAGTATATCTCCTTGGTCGCATTAGCATCCATCGGGATACCGGGTGTATAGTGATAATAAGGGAGAAGCAGCAGATTCACCAGTAAAAACGCACACACCGATGCCGCTCCGATAAATAATAATTTTTTAAAGATTTGTTTTGCTGATCTCATTCCAACTCTTTCAGGCTGTTCTGCTCTTCCGTTTTCTTATGCTTCCTGCCATTATAGCACAAAACAATGAACATTATAACACCGATGCCCGATATAACAAGTCCTGCCTCGGTTCCCCGCGGAACATACTTCATCTCGATCACATGCTCTCCCGCAGGTACGGTCATTTCCATAAGGACGGACAAGGCCTTACCGGTGTCAAGCTTTCTGCCGTCGCAGGTGACCCTCCAGCACTTGTCATACGGGATTGACATTACTACATGTTCATCAGCTTCATGGCTTATGTCAAACTTAAGATGCGAACTCTTTATCTCTTCTATCCCGCTTATGGCTTTGTTAAGGTCACCTGCCCTCTGCGAAAAGGCTTTAAGGGCTCCCGGATCTTCATAATAAAAACAGGGCCTTTCAACCTCTATCTCATCATCCAGAAGCTCCAGCTTAACCTGTACGGTATCGCCCTTTTTATATGTGCCGGCGCACATTATATTCCAGTGGTTCTCGCTGAAATACCTTCCCCTGTCTTCGCCGTTTATCATTATCTGGGCTCCCTGTCTGCCGGGCGCTGCGAAGTACAGATACAGGGGCATATCCTCGGATATCTTTATATCATAAATGACAAAGCCTTTATCGGCATTCCTGGTATAATGACCGGGATCGGTTTCACTGACCCCTTCTGTTTTGACTTCCGCTCCGGCTTCTTTATATATATCATCCCCGATCCCCCAAAAGAAAGCCAGCCTGTTCTGCCTTGCGAACGGATCGGCATCATCAAGATCATAATCAATAAGGGACTTAGGAGCGATAAAGGCAAGCGGAAGAGCATATTCATTTAAATAAGCATAGTATTTCCCCTCATACGGAAGCCTTACATAAGGCTTGGGGGTTTCATCAAACCTTGATACATAATATCTGATCCCGAAAAACGAATCGATGAATGAAGTTCCCCCTCCGTTATAATATGTGTAATACACAGTCCTCGGAAATCCGAAACGGCCCAGCCAGTCAATGATCTCATCCTTCTCGCATGAAGAATCATGTGACATCCCCGCATAATCAAACAGAGCCGGATCGTTGACCGCCCTGTCAAAATCCTTTTCGATACGGTAAAACCCTTCATCATAACTCTTTATATAACTTATCACATCATTGATGTTCGTATAATCGTCCCTGAACACCGACATTTTCGGGCGGTCAGAGGTGTTCACGTTAAGATTTAAGTAAGCCTTTTTGGAATTATACAGCATGTCACCCGTCGATATGAGCATAAGGATGATAAGTCCGCATTCCCATGTGAGCCTGCGCTTATGAATAAGCAGCGCCAGTACAGTTATGAACATGGTAATCACGGCGTTTATAACAAGATTTTTAGCATCGAGGTAAACATTCCCGCTTATTCTTAACCATATCATGTATAAACAGGCGATCCCGGCTGCCATTACAATCCTTGCCGCCCCTGTTTTATCCTCTTCTCCCCGATCGGGATCAAGGACAGTCAACGCTCCCTCATAGCCCATTACGATCAGCATAAAGCTTACAAAAAAGGCATACCTGAAATAGAAGCCTTCCGGATTATTGAATCCGTGCCACACTGCATCCAGTGTATTTATCCACATGCTTACGGTGATGGCTCCTATAGCAAAGATCCGGGACAGCTTGTCCCTTAAACTTATCTTACCGGACAAAAGGTAAAGCAAGGCAAACAAGACCACTGCCACCGAGCAGTAGATAAGGGGCATGTTTTCGTTTTTGGCACAACCCGAAAAGAGACCGGCAAACATCTGGTTTAATGGAAACCGTCTGTAGAATCCGTAATCTGCCCCATCCGTTGTCTTCTCACCGATAAGAGACAGGCCGGTTCTTAAAAGGAAAAATCCATCCATAAGAAGGATCGTCACACCGGACAGGATAAATGAAGGGGCTCTTGCAATATATTTTTTGTCTGCCATGACCCTTGATAAATAGAGAATGCATAAGAATATGACAAGCATGAAGCCCATATGAAAATTCAGGTAGATATAATACACCGTCAGCAGTACATACGGAACCAGATATCTGTTGTCATCCAGATACTTCAGGAAGAAGAATACCAGCAGGGGTAATATGGCCAGACATCCGAAATAGATCGTAAGCACAAGGTATCCGAAGAAATAACCCATAAAGGCATAGGCGGTCGAAAACAAAAGAGAGAGCCAGGATCTCTTATATCTGTAATTTAAAAGGACAGACATGAACAGGCCTGCAAGGGAAACCTGAAGAGTAAAGATAAGCTCTATACCTGCCGCTATTTTCTCACCCGGAAAAAGAAAGAGCAGAAACAGAAGAGGATCATGAAGCTGAAATGCCGCCAGCCCGGGAAAATCACCACCCAGGGTTTTTGCAAACATATAAGACCAGTCACTCCTGCTTTTGAAAGTATTAATGAAATATCCGTAGAAATTAACAAACTCAAGGTCCATATCTCCCGTGAGTATGGAATTGTCGCCGTAAGGGTATATCCCGTTTAATGCCCAGAAAACCTGCATTATCATAAAGGGAAGCAAAAAGGCACATAAACAGATCATACCCTTTTTGTTTTTATTCACAGCATCTTTCATAGAATAAAGATCATCCTTCCGTAAAGTCTATATCTTATTGCTTCTCTTAAGCATCGTGTCGTGTACAATATAAAATATCCACAGGAAAACCTGCCTTGGCAGCACCCTGTACATAGCCTTTTCCACCTTGAACATCCATCCTTTATTCGAGGGCTTCTTAACCATATCCTTCCATGGTGAAATAGCAAGATACCTGTCAAAATCAGGGGTATAGGGATGTACATTATCAGCATGCCAGGGTGATTCTCCTATATATCTTAAGAAATGCAGTATACCCGGATCCGACAGTGCCTCTTCTATCTCATCCTTTGTATAATAAGGTTCCCTGTGCCTGTATACGCGGCTGTACTGCCTGTATGTATAGTCCTTATGTACCGGCTGCAGGTTATACCTTACAGGAAGTGTTACTATCTCTTCATGGAGTTCAACATTGAGTACATCCTGGTCGACGGTACCGTAAGTCCTGACATTACGGATATGTTCAAGTATCCTTTCCGAACAGCCCAGGTCCTTCCACCTCTTAACATCAGTAAGGATCACTCCCGAGTTGTAATACCGGTCTTCATCCCTGATCCCGACACTTTTCTTGGCTGATGTCACAAGAGAATCCTGAACCATACCTATGGTCTTACCCTGCATATCCATGGTTTCAAGTTCCCTTATATCACCTATAACAAGTGTATCGCAGTCAATATATATGATACGTCCGTCGAATCCGGGCATAAGCCGGTCAATAAACATTTTGAAATAGGAATGGGTATTCTTCCTGAACTTCGTATAGGCAAAAGTTTTTACTATATCGGAATCCTCAAGGAGTATTTCTCCTTTCAGAAAGACCATTTCCCTGAAATAGTGCTCTGCCAGCTTCTTAAGCTTTTCTTTGTTTGCATCATCAATACCGTCATCAATTATATAGACCGTGATCCTGTCTGCCTCTTTATTGTTCTCAAACAGAGAGCAGATGGAAACCCCCATATATGCGGCATAATTATTATCAGACTGGTATAAAACATTCATCTCTCTTATCCCTGTACCCCCGGTTCCGGTACCCGTTTACATCATAATAAAGTATACATTAAACATAAAACATGGTACAATCCCTATTGTTCATAAATAATGGCATAAAATGTTCGAAAGCCTATAACTTTTATACTATGAAAAGCAGAAACACTTTACAAATAACCCGGTTCATCGTGATAATTGCCGCCCTGTTCCTTGCATTATACACAGCACAGAAAGGCTTGAAAGCAGATGCAGTACCGACGATGGAGCTGCCGGATAATGTGCTGGATACAATGCTTAACGTCAGCTTTCTATTCCCAAAAAACGAGAATCCGTCTCTTCCCTGCGATATATATTCACAGATCTTTGAAGGAGACCAGAGCATGCACTACTTTATAGTCCCGGGTGATTTCAGGGCTGATAAGGTTGTATGCTATGCTTTGGCTGAAGACGGATCATACTTAAACCGGTACATTATCGATTTCTCCGTGAACCCGGAATATATGATCGGGCTTCGCAGCCTTATCCTTACGCGCACGAACCTGCCCGTTCTTACACTTGACATACTTAAGGATTCTCCGACCATAGATGAGCTGAATGCTTCCGATAAAACCGTAGAGTGCCGCGGTAACCTCACTCTTGAGACAGGCGGAATCAGCATAGCGGATAAAGTCACTGTTACAGGCCGCGGAAATGTAAGCTGGTATTCCTCAGCAAAAAAATCATACACTCTTGCTTTTGATCATTCCGTTTTTATACAGGGCATGGGCAGAAACAGGAAATGGAACCTTATAAGCAATTCCCTTGATAAGAGCCTGCTCAACAATGAAGTATTTTATAAAATGGCTGCCGATATCGGTATAGAGTACGAACCCTCATATGCACAGGTTTCCGTCTTTATCAACGGCAGATATAACGGCGTTTACCTTCTTACTTCCAAGATAAGTGTCGACCCTGACAGGGTAGCTCTGAGTAAGGGGGATTTCTTTATGAATTTCGGCGATCCCGACATGTCAAATGCAATATTCTTCAACTCTCGTATATGGTTGGACGATGAAGGAACAATACGGCCATATGCCAATATAAAGTGGCCCAAAGATCACTCGGAAGCAGAGAGGCGCCGGCAGGAGAGGATCCTGCTGCGTGCCTTTGCTTCACTGGAAGATCCGGATGATCCCGATTACACCGAATATTTCGATCTTGACAGTCTGGTCAGATACTATTGGGTACAGGAGATCTGCATGAATTATGATGCCGACTACCGCTCAACCTATGCTTATTACAAGCAGTCTACGGACAAGATATACTTTGGCCCCGTATGGGATCTTGACATAGCACTCGGTTGGAATGCCGGCAAATTCGATACGGATTTCAATTCACCTACCGGGTGGAAGCTTAAAAACATGAGCTGGTATGCCTGTTTATATGAGCATGAAGGCTTTGAAGATGCCCTCGCCGATGCCTACTTTAACGGCGGTATCAGAGAGGCAATGTTTAATGCTTTAAAAGATTATGAGTCTGCATATGAAGAGCTTGCTTTCGACGGACGTCTTAACTATCGCAGGTGGAAATCGGAATGGCCCGATCTTGCCATCCGCCACGGTGAAAACTATAATGATGAATGTCTTGGAAGGATTGATTTTCTGACTCAGCGTATCAATTGGATCGACGATCAGATGCAGAATCATCTGCTTCCATCCACTTCGTCAGATCCCTTATAAGCTGCTTAGTCCTAATCCTTGCCCCTTCCGCATCCAGATGTCCGTTTGTATCGTAAAACCGCTCGTATGGAATAAGATAATCCGTAAGGTGTGATATCACATCACAGTCAACCTTATTAACAAGCTCCTCTTCCACCTCATCAAACACTGCCGGATCGGGTGTAAATTCCCCCTCTCCTATAGGACACCCGGCAATGAGAAGGTGAGCACCCCTTTCTTCAACATATCTGTTCAGTTCATTTATCCTGTTTGTGAATGTTTCGTTTACCTCGGGTATCCTTACGCTTCCCGGATAAAAGACAAAACTGTCATCTCCATCGATCCTTCGTACATTATCACCGTATTCGTTAAAGGCGCTCCTGGAGTAACAGGTCGTCTCCTCAGGGATATTATCATCTTCTTTCGTAAATTTATACATAAGACAATCCTTGAAATAATCGGGATATGCCTTTATTATACCGTAGATATCCTTGGGTCTTACAAGCTTCCATAAGTCCCTGTGTTTTTCCAAGGTGATAAGTGCCAGCGCGGGATCCTCGATCGTATCATCGTCGGAATAGGTATGCGGAAACAGGATGACTATATCTCCTTCATTAATCTCACCCAGTGTTATCATGCGCTCATTGAAGGCATTTCCCAATCCTCCGTGCAACCCCATATTTACAACTTCCATGCCCGTCGCTTCAGAAAGCATCTTCGAATCCATTCCGAAGGCAAGATTGGAATTTCCCAAAAGAACTATCTTGGGTCCCTGAAGGCTTCTGTACCTTGCTGCTTTGTCGATAAGCGAAGCCTGATAATTCCCAAGATGCTGGTTACCGATAAAAAAATAATCAACAGATACTAAGAGCATGGCCGAGATCAGAAAAATGCAAAGAAATTTTAAAATATTTATCAAAAACCTTTTCATCGTTTCCCCTAGAACTGAAAGTAAACAAATTCAGTAGTGCTGACAGGTGGCATAAATGCAAGTATTACCCATATCATAAGCAGATAAACCGTCCATCTTATACCTTTCTTTTTTGATGATAACCATTGTATAACGTCCCTCTTAAGCGACGCAAAATCATACAGCATAAGCATCAGCATGAAGAACATACAGTAAAAGCTCTCCGGTTTATCAAATCCGAGTGCAGTCTGCCTGAACTGTGATGGATATCTTAATGATACAAGAAGCTTTTTTACATAAAAAACAGCATCCGAGAGCTTATCCGCACGGAAAAAAATCAAGGAAAAATACCAGACTGCTGCTGTATACAGCCAGAAAAACAGCTTAGAAAGACCCTCTCTGTTTCTTCTACCAAACAGCTTTCCTTCTATGATCTGGCCGATCCCATTGAGTCCTCCCCAAACAACGTACGTCCAATCAGCCCCATGCCACAAGCCGCTCAGAATAAAAGTTACTAAAAGATTGAAATCTCTTCTCATCTTTGAACATCTGCTTCCGCCAAGAGGAATATATACATAATCCCTGAACCAGGTTGATAAGGATATATGCCATCTGGTCCACAATTCTCTCACGGAAGTTGACAGAAAGGGGCTGTTGAAATTTTTCATAAGCCTTATGCCAAGCAGTCTCGCACTTCCGATGGCAATATCCGAGTAACCGGAAAAATCACAATATATCTGAAATGAAAAGAATACCATGGCAAGAAACAGATCAAGGCCGGTGCAGGCTTCTATCGAACCAAACGCCATATCGACATAGGATGATGCAGCATCAGCTATTACGAGCTTCTTAAAAAAACCCCATACCATTAGCTTCAAACCGTATGCTGCCTCGTTATAATCGAATTCTTTTTCACTTGTTATCTGAGGGAGAAGGTTTCCTGTCCTTTCTATAGGCCCCGCCACAAGTTGGGGGAAAAAAGAAATGAAAGCGGCATATACTCCGAAATTCCTGCATGCTCTGACATCACCCCTGTAAACATCTATCACATAGCTTAAAGTTTGAAATGTATAGAATGAAATTCCGACAGGCAATATAACCTTCAGGGTCACAGGATGGATAGGGATTGAAATACTCCTGCAAATATCAACCAAGGTTTGAGAAAAAAAATTATAATACTTGAATACAAAAAGAATACCCAAACAAATTGCCAAAGCTCCAATGAGCATTCCTTTTCTTGCTTTTTCTTTATCGGTTCTTTCCAAAAGCAGGGCCGTTGCGTATGAAACCGCCGTTGTGATAAGTATAAGTATTACATACTTCGGATTCCAGCTCATATAGAAATAGTAACTCGATATAAGCAGGAGTATCCACCTGTATTTATTGGGTATAGCCCAGTACACCGCAAACACTATTGATAAAAAAACAGCATAAGAAAGAGAATTAAAGAGCATATAAACGACCCTCGGTTCACAGACAGAGCAACATTAATAATCTAACATAACAATAGGGATTTTAAAAGTACAAAAGTATCATCTGGTATCCATGATCAGCTCAGGATAGTATTTCTCCCAGGCATGTACAGCATAGGGAACACGCCCCCTCTCTATCTCCTCCTTCATATTGGCCTCCAGAGCAAAATCATATGCCTCTTCCTCAGAAGCCGCCCTGTACTTATCATCCGGCACATAAGCAAACCAGGAAAAGAACATATCCTCATTAAAACGCCAGTAAAGATCGATGAGGTTCTTTCTGCGTCTTATCAGATTAATGGTATTGACAATATGTCTTAGTGAAAAGCCTCCGTTCCCTACCCTTAGCTTCCGGGGTTCCTTAACAACCATCAGTTTGAAACGGTCCTTTAATGTATAGGGCTTGTTGAAGGGGCCCTCCGGCCAGACAGCACCCCAGTAGTCGTATGATCTCTCCCTTGATATTTGAATGAATTCATCAAGTGTGTGATCTGTATTCAGTATATATGTATCCGTCTGGGCGATAAGCATATATTCATAATCAATGAACTGCCTGTAGAAGTCCTCAGATAAGAGAAGGCGGCTGTAGGTCTTGTTGGATCTGAAATATTTATTCTTGAATTGTCTGAAATGAATATGATCATCAAAAGAGATGCTTATTGACTCATCCGGTCGGGAAAGCATCTCATCCTTATATATCTCAGCTATAAGCACCTCATAAGCATCTGAATTCATTAAAAACGGTTGAACGAAAAAGATATCATAATCCTTAAGAACCGTACAGTTACGCTTTATTGAAATCTTTTCGTTCTCCGTGGGTATTGTATTATAAATTGGAATTATTACACAACAGGTTTTCATATCGGTCAGCTAAAGATACTTGGGAGTTATTGAGTGGTATGGTTGCATTATATATTAAATAAGATATATTTACAATAAACTCGTAGTTTAAAATCGGCTGTTTATTCGCTACGTTTCACTTCGCTCATATCCGGCTGTCGCAAAAATCGAATAACAAGACATGCCATTCGTTCCGCTTCGCTTCACTCATGTCGTTTGTCAACATATCAGCGAATAAAAAAGGAATCCCGACTGAGTGCAAGCACTCGCGGGATTCCTTTTTATTCACTGGCATGTCTTTTTATTCGATCACATCCCCATGCCGCCCATGCCGCCTGCGGGCATTGCGGGAGTATCTTCCTTGATGTTTGCTACAACTGATTCTGTTGTAAGGAAGGTTGAAGCAACGCTGGTTGCATTCTGAAGGGCTGACCTTGTAACCT
>DPZM01000171.1:0-1154 GCA_003535955.1 Lachnospiraceae bacterium
ACCGTTAAGAACTTCTATATGCTCACCCCGGTAAATCATGCGGATTCGGGCAGAGAACTCAAGATATTTAAGGGGAAGCTCGACCGGGGCAACAAGGTCATCCCCGAAACCTTTATTGCGGGACGGGGCGGCCTCTATGAGGTACTTATACAGAAATACGGGGTGTCATTTATAGCATCCGGGATACTGATGTTTATTTCCCTGATAGTTCTGATAGTCGGGATCGGCATGAGGATAAGCTATAAGAATTCGATAAGCATGCTCTATGCGGCTCTCGGAGCCTGCGTTACGGCATTGTGGCTCATAAGTAATTCTTATCTGTACCCCTTTGCTTTCGGACATTATCATATAGACGGTATCGTCAATTACCTGGCGTGCATGCTCCTGCCCTTTGGATTTCTTCTGTATATCGATTCGGTCCAGAAGGGAAGATACAATAAGGTATTCAATGTACTGATGATGATATCCCTTGTAAGCTTCATCCTGTGGACGGTGCTGCACTTTACCGGGATATTCACCTTCCCGTATGCGCTTGCGTATATAGATGCTGTTTTGGTCGTCGATATCATAGGCGCTTTTATCCTTGTGATAATTGATATAAAGAACGGCTATGCGAAAGAATATAAGTATACGGTGGCGGGCTTTCTGCTGTTCTTTGCTTTCGGCCTGGGTGAGATTTATGTCATTCTCTTTGCGCCCACTAAAAACGAATCCATTCCCTTGCTGGTCGGTATATTGGTCCTGCTGGGATTCGTTCTGTGGCAGCAGGTTCAGGATTTAAGCAACCTGACCTATGAAAGGGAGAGGGCGGTCCAGTTAAGTAATGCCAAGACGACCTTCCTTGCCAACATGTCCCATGAGATCAGGACTCCCATCAATTCGATCCTGGGAATGAACGAGATGATAATAAGGGAGAATCACGATCGCAGGATAGATGAATATGCAAGGAATATCCAGACATCCGGCAAGATGCTCTTATCGCTTGTAAATGACGTGCTTGATTTTTCCCAGCTTGAAGCCGACAAGATGAAGATAATGAACGAGGATGTCAGCCTTACCTCGATCCTTGCCGATATTTCCGCAATGGCAAAAGAGAGAGCAGCAGGCAAGGATCTTACATTTGCGACGGTACTTGACGGAGAAGTGCCGGACGG
>DPZM01000171.1:1235-2669 GCA_003535955.1 Lachnospiraceae bacterium
GATGAAGTGAGGCTTAAGCAGATCCTCATAAACCTTTTGAACAATGCGGTAAAGTATACGGATGAGGGAAGCGTGACCTTAAGTGTCGGCGGAAGGTACGTGACCGAAAGCCTGTATGAACTTCGCTTAAGCGTTAAGGATACGGGCCGCGGGATCAGGGATGAAGACAAGGAACGGCTCTTTGACGCATTCTCGCGCGCAGACCTTGCCCGCAACAGAAATATTGAAGGGACAGGTCTGGGCCTTGCCATAGTCAAGCGCATCCTGGATGCCATGGACGGAACAATAGCGGTTGAATCGGAATACCGGAAGGGAACGGTGTTTGATGTCCTGGTTCCCGTCAAAGTCATTGATGCCACGCCGGTCGATCCGGAACTAAAAAGAAACGAGGCAGAAGTAAAAAAGGAGAATGATGATGTTGATTACAGGGCTCCGGCTGCCAATATACTTGCTGTGGATGATAATAATTCAAATCTTGAAATAATAAGGATGTTCTTTGAAAGGGTAGATATACGACCGACCCTGTGCCGCAGCGGACGGGAGGCTGTGGAGATGTGCTACGACCATAAGTACGACCTGCTCCTGCTTGATCATATGATGCCGGAGGTGGACGGGATCGAAGCTCTTAAGATAATAAGGAAGGATAAGCATTCATTAAACAGGGAGACACCTGCCCTTGTGGTGACCGCCAATGCGGTCATGGGAAGTGATAAGATGTATCAAAATGCAGGATTTGACGGATACCTTACCAAGCCTATCGACTCGAAAAAGCTTTTACTCACGGTAAAGGAATATCTGCCGGCAGGTAAGATACAGAAGCAGGAGGCGGACAAGGGAATTAAGGAAGAAAGCGTGATCGGGTCCAACGCAAAAGAACCGGCAGCTGCCGGGAAGGAGGATAGTAAAATGGAGGGTACCACAGGATTGATCGACAGGCTTAAGGGACTTGAGGAAATGGATTTTAACGAAGCACTCACCAACTGTGGCGGTGATGAGGGGATTCTTGAGGTTGTTGTCGGTGACATATTATCCGACAGTGACGAGAGGATAGAGAAGATGAGGAGCCTTATTAAGGAAGGCAACTACAAGGACTACGGCATAGAAGCCCATGCCCTTAAGGGACTCATGGCAACGATCGGGGTCAGGGGGCTTTCGGAAAGGGCCAAAAAGCATGAGTTCGCATCCAAGGAAGGCAATATTGCTTTTATTGATGAGGATTACGAGGGCCTGCTGGATGAATTTAAGAATCTGTGCGAAAAGATGAGTTAAAGTCACTATTGCATTTTATACTTTAGCTTGTTATTATAGTAAACTAGTGTGATAGAAAAGATCGGGGGCAGATATGGCAAATATAGCAGTACTGGGTTACGGAACGGTAGGTTCGGGCGTTGTTGAGGTCATAAAGACCAATCAGGCGATAGTAAATGAGAATGC
>DPZM01000018.1 GCA_003535955.1 Lachnospiraceae bacterium
ATTTCAAGAATGATATTGAGATACTTAAGAAAAACAAAAGCGAATTATTTAAGGACTGAATCAACCGGAAGAAGGAGGAATTGACAATGTATGTACTTAACAGTGAAAAAGAGTATAAGGATCTTGGTGGCGGAGTATTAAGAAAGGTTCTTGCCTACAGCGACAACATCATGAATGTGGAACTAAGGTTTGAGAAGGGTGCCGTGGGAGCCATGCACAAGCATCCCCACGAGCAGATCGGGTATATAATCGAAGGCTCGCTCAAGTACAAGGAAGAGGGCAAGGAAGACGTTGTCCTTAATACCGGAGATACTTATATAGTTGCTCCGAACGTAATGCACGGTATCGAATGCCTTACAGAGGTTAAGCTTCTTGATATATTCACTCCCATGAGGGAGGACTTCATATAATCGGGGTAAGTGTATGTACAATAAGACAGTAATATACAAGAACGAGATGAACGAGAAGACGATGAAGTTCCTCGATCGTTTCGTCAAGAGGGTAAAGGGGAACCCTCCCGGAGTGTGTCCCATAGCCGTACAGCTTTCATTTCTGCAGAGTGCCAGGAGCCAGACCTGCGGCAAGTGCGTTCCCTGCCGTGACGGCCTGTATCAGGTTGAGGTCATGATGAGGGATATAGTTGACGGTAAGGCAGACATGGAAACACTTGAGTCGATGACGGACTTATGTCATACGATAGAAGATACCGCCGACTGCGCAATAGGCTACGAGGCTGCCCATGTGGTGCTCGAGAGCATAGACCTGTTCAGGGATGAGTATATAAGCCATATAGGCGATCACAGATGTCAGGCAGAGGTAGGACAGAAGATCCCATGCATTTCCTATTGCCCGGCCCATGTTGACATTCCCAATTACATAGCCCTGATAGGTGAACACAGATATGCGGATGCGATAAACTGCATCCGCCTTGACAACCCGTTTCCGACTGCATGTGCCTTTATATGCGAGCATCCCTGCGAAGAAAAATGCAGAAGGGATCTTCTCGACAGTCCCGTGAACATAAGGGGGCTTAAGAAATTCGCCGTTGACCAGATTGCTGCAGATCAGGTGAAGGTTCCCGAATGCAACGTAACGACAGGCAAGAAAGTGGCTGTTATCGGAGGAGGCCCATCGGGACTCACGGCAGCATATTATCTGTCTCTTATGGGGCATAAGGTCGTGGTGTTCGAGGCAAGGGAGAAGCTTGGGGGGATGTTAAGGTACGGTATACCCAATTACAGGCTTCCCAAGGACAGGCTTGATCAGGATATTACGGCTATCCTGTCAACAGGCAATATAGAGGTGAAGTACGGTGTCAGTATTCCCGAAGACATATCAATGGAAGATCTTGCCGGGGATTATGATGCCATATATATATCGATAGGGGCTCAGCTTGGAAGAACGGTTGATGTTGAAGGCTCACATGCGGACGGCGTATATTCCGCGGTTGAAGTACTCTCTGAGATCGGAAGGGGGAATATCCCTGACTATACGGGTAAAAGGGTAGTAGTGGTCGGCGGCGGTAATGTTGCTATGGATGCAAGCCGGAGCGCCATTCGCTGTAATGCCGATGAAGTGACTGTGATATACAGAAGAAGGCAGGTTGACATGACTGCGCTTCCGTCAGAGATCCAGGGGGCCATAGAAGAAGGGGTTGAGCTTCTTACCCTTAATGCTCCCGATTCGGTACAGGTTGATGAGAACAACCGGGTAACGGGTCTTATCATGCAGCCGCAGATAACCTCGGTCCACAGGGACGGGAAGCCTACGGTCAAGGCTGCAAATACCGAAAAGAGGGTTCATCCCTGCGATATTGTCCTTATGGCGGTAGGACAGGATATATATTCCGCACCCTTCGCGGAATACGATGTAAATCCCAAAAGGAAGACATTCAATATCACGGAGACAACGAGGCTTAAATCATACGATAAGATATTTGCCGGGGGTGACTGCGTGTTCGGACCCGCAACCGTTATCAAGGCTATCGGAGCAGGTAAGGTTGCTGCAGTCAACATCGATGAATTTCTGGGATACCATCACAAGATCCCGGACACCATAGAATATCCGGTACCGAGGGAGAATAACAGAACCCATATAGGGCGCGTCCACTTGACGGACAAGTCGGCCAGGGAGCGTAAGAAGAGTTTTGAACCCGTGGAGAACGGCATGTCATTTGACGAGGCAATGCAGGAATGTTCCAAATGCTTAAGGTGTGACCACTTCGGATGCGGCGTTCTGGAAGGAGGAAGGGTATGAAGGTAAGTGTTACCATAGACGGTGTCAGGCAGAATGTTGATGATTCCAATACGATCCTTGAAGCTGCACGTATCTGTGATGTAAATATCCCCACTCTCTGTTACCTTAAGGACGTTAATGAGATAGGTGCATGCAAGATGTGTGTGGTGGAGGTTGAGGGCAGGGAGCACCTTGTCACCTCCTGCAACACTAAGGTAGAGGACGGGATGGTCATAGATACCCGTTCGGACAGGGTCATAAAGAGCAGGAAACAGGTTCTCAACCTCCTTCTTGCCAATCATGATGTAAGGTGCTTTTCCTGCGCAAAGGCCGGAAGCTGCCAGTTGCAGGACCTGTCCAATGAGTATGGCATAACCGATTCTGTATATAAGGGCAATGAAGCAAGGATCCCGGCCAGGAAGGATAATCCCTTCCTCACCTATTATCCGGAACTGTGCATCAACTGCCAGAGATGTGTCAGTACCTGTAACAGGGTTGTGGGTAACGGAGTCCTTCATAATGTCAAGCTGGGCACAAGGACCCTTATCGATGCTCCCTTTGGCCCCGACTGGAAGGAGACCGACTGTGAATCCTGCGGCAATTGCGCCCAGGCCTGTCCTACGGGTACACTGGTTGCCAAGAATAAGAAGAAGTACCAGCCCGGCCGCATAGAGAAGGTCCTCACGACCTGTCCCCACTGTGCAACAGGCTGCCAGTATTATCTTATTGTCAAGGACAACGTGATAGTGGATACGGAACCGGCTCCGGGACCCTCCAATAAGGGAATGCTGTGTGTAAAGGGACGTTTCGGATCCTTTAACTTCGTTCATTCTCCCGAGAGGCTTAAGCATCCTCTTATCAAGGACAGAAGCACCGGTGAGTTCAGGCAGGCATCCTGGGATGAGGCCATGAGCCTTATAGCGGACAGGTTCTTAAAGATCAAAAGCGAGTACGGTCCCGATGCGCTTGCAGGCTTTGCCTGCTCTCGTTCCACCAATGAAGACATCTATATGCTTCAGAAGATGGTACGTTGCGCTTTCGGAACCAATAACGTGGATAACTGTGCGAGGGTGTGCCATTCGGCATCCGTCCACGGACTGGCCATGACACTGGGATCAGGGGCCATGACCAATCCGATCGCCGACATAA
Organism: Lachnospiraceae bacterium; assembly: GCA_003535955.1. Lineage (GTDB taxonomy): Bacteria > Bacillota > Clostridia > Lachnospirales > Lachnospiraceae > UBA2868. The sequence goes on from DPZM01000018.1 coordinate 3,385, forward strand.
CGGAGGATGTTGATGTGATCCTGCTTGTCGGTTCCAATCCCGAGGAAGCCCATCCCGTTGTGGGGATGCAGATAAGACAGGCGGTCGCGCGCGGAACAAGGCTTATTGTTGTCGACCCCCGTGACATAGGACTGTCAAAACAGGCGGATATACACTTAAAGCTTAAGCCCGGAACCAATGTTGCGTTTGCGAACGGTATGATGAACGTTATCATAAATGAGGGATTATGCGATGAGGAATTCATCAAAAACCGTACGGAAGGCTTTGAGGAACTGAAGGAAATAGTTATGGAGTATACACCTGAAAAGGTGGGTAGGATATGCCATATAGACCCGGATCATTTAAGGGAAGCTGCCCTTATGTATGCAAGGGCAGATAAGGCTCCGATCATATACTGCCTGGGAGTTACCGAACATTCCACAGGTACCGAAGGTGTTATGTCCATGAGCAACCTTGCGATGATGGTCGGCAAGATCGGACGCAGCGGATGCGGAGTAAATCCCTTAAGAGGTCAGAACAATGTCCAGGGGGCCTGCGATATGGGCGCGATGCCGGGGCACTTCCCGGGTTATCAGAAGGTGACCGACGAGGCCGTTATGGATAAGTTCGAAAAGGCATGGGGCGTGACTCTGAATAAAAAGCCCGGTGTCTTTGCAACCGATGTATTCGGTGCGGCAATAAGGAAGGACATCAGGGGACTGTTCATATTCGGAGAGGATCCCGTCGTTACCGATGCCGATCAGAATCATGTAAAGAAGGCGCTGAAGAGCCTGGACTTTTTGGTGGTTGACGATCTTTTTATGACCGAGACTGCAGCCCTGGCCGATGTTGTGCTCCCCGGGATCAGCTATGCCGAGAAAGAGGGAACATTCACAAATACCGAACGAAGAGTACAGAGGGTCAGAAAGGCGGTTAGGCTTGAGGGAGAAATGCGCGCCGATACCGCGATCTTTATGGATCTTATGAACCGGATGGGATATGATCAGCCATATCTTACCCCGGATGAGATAATGGATGAGATAGCATCCGTTACGCCGAGCTTTAAGGGAATAAGCCACAGGCGTCTTGACAGGGAAGGGAAGGGGCTGCAGTGGCCCTGCACGGACAGAAAGCATCCCGGAACCCCGATCATGCATGTAGGTACCTTTACAAGAGGGCTTGGATGGTTCTACCCTGCAAGATATACGGAAAGTGCGGAGCTCCCGGATGAAGAGTACCCCTTCATACTGATGACGGGCCGTATCCTGTATCATTACAACACAAGAGCCATGACGGGCAGGACACCCGGACTTATGGAGAAGGAAGGCAGGTCCTTCATCGAGATGAACAAGGAGGATGCGGGACGACTGGGAATAAGGGACGGAGAGCTTATCAGGGTTTCATCAAGGCGAGGGGCCCTTGTCACTACCGCAAGGGTAGGGGATAAGGTATCGGTCCGCGAAACCTGGATGCCCTTCCATTTCCCTGACGGTAATGCCAATGTGCTTACCAATGCTGCGCTTGATAAGTTCGCAAGGATCCCTGAGTATAAGGTATGTGCAGTCAGGATCGATAAGATTGAGTAGAGGAAGATATTTTGGCTTTTTTGACATCATACATAAGCCTGTCAGCCTCTTCGACATATTCATTAAGCGTCTTCCCGCCGGAGGGATCAGTAATGACGAAGCCTGCGCTTATTCCGGGAACTTTCGGCAGGTTTAACATTCCGGCTTCCGAGGGGAGGGCCTCCTCTATCAGTCCGATTAGCCTGACAGCATCGGAAGCTTCCTCAACGGGTGTAAGTATAAGGAATTCATCGCCGCCGAAACGGACAGCGATGGATCCGTCCGATATACTCTTACCTATCGAAGCGGCAAGGCTCCTTATCGCGTCATCCCCGCACGCGTGGCCGAAGGTATCATTGAACCATTTCATCTTGTCCATATCTATGAAGATGATACCGAGCTTCTTCATGGATCTGACCGAATCCTCAAACAGATGCGATGCAAGATGATGATATCCCAGCCTGTTGCACAGCCCGGTCAGGTTATCTCTCATTGAGATACCCGAAAGAAGATGATTGACATATTCAAGCTTCTGCGAAGAAAAGAAATTGCGCAGGGCCATTGTAAGTGTGTTTGCAAATGCGGCGATGTTTTTGGTGCGGAGCAGATTAAGCCCGTTACTGATCACAAGAAATCCTACGGTGGATTCCATGAAATGAAGGGGTATGAACATATAATTGCGTCCGCCCTTGGCATAGTCAAAGACAGGGAACAGGCTGCTTATGGTTTCGTGAGGAAAGCTTGATCCCGTTTTTTTATCCCAGCTATATACAAGCTCCAGGCTGTCTGGATATCCTTCTGTCAAGAGCCCGGAATCGTTAAGCCTGATCCTTCCTGTCTTAAGGTCTATCTCGGTCTGGCTGTTATAATCGGAGAGCTTTCTGTCTATTACAAGCCATATGCCCCTGCATTTCATATCAGGAATACATGGTTCAAGGGCATGGCATATCTCGTCGATTGATTTACAGGTCGGGATCTTATACTGCATGGTGCATATCCGGTCATTGATCTTCTCGGTGTACATATCGTTTTCGGCCGAGACGGACACACGGGTTTTAAGAGTATTTACGGGAGGCCTGGGCCCGCCTGTTGTCTCCCTTTCAACAAGGGTAGTCTCTATATAGTTGATCTTATCGACATCTTCACCGGCCCATATACGATCAAAGATATCCATGCATTTCTGACCAAGATCCCACTGATGCTGGTCTATTGTGGTAATACTGGGGGAGTGGTATGCGGAAATATCAAGGTTGTCAAAGCCGGTCACGTAAACATCTCCCGGGATCTTTATCCCGTGTGACGATGCAGTCCTCAAAACTCCCAGTGCTATCGGATCATTGGCGCAGATGATGGCCTGGGGAAGACGTCCGCTGTTGATTGAATACAGCTTTTCAAATCCGTTGATCCCGCAGTCGATTGCATAGCTTTCGGAATAGAAGCGCAGGATATCGGAAGGGATGCCGTTCTCTTTACAGTAGCTTCTGATCGCCTCGGTCCGCAGGATGTTCTCGTAATTATCCGAAGGACCCATAATAAACCAGAAATCGGTAAAGTAAAAGGATTTATGGAGAAACGATATGACAGACGTCATGGACCTGCGGTTGTCAATACCAAGAAAGCAGAAGCTGTCAATCAGGTTCGCAACGGATATGACCGGCTTGCCCGATGAGGCGGCAGCTTCAACGATATAGGAAGTACCTTTTGCCTCATATTCATTCCTGCTTAACACATTAACATTATTTATGTCAAGTATTATACCGTCATAGTCGGCAAAATCCGGCAGCCTGTAGATATTGTACTCACCGCAGTTGTGGGAGGGATCATATCCCGAAAATCCGGCACTTCTGAAAATATATAGATTGGTCGGTTCGCTGGCCTTCTTTATCGCATCGCACAGGCCGGATATCCTTTCGTATGTGAAGCTCCGTCTGCTGTCATTAAGAACGTAGATTATCCTCTTCATAATGTGAGCTCGTCCTCATTGATCTCGATAAGCTTGGATTCATCAAGGTTCCCCGGATCCTGACCTATATAGGCACTTATACCGCCGTCGATATATATTATCTGACCGTTGATAAAATCGGATGCGGATGAAGAAAGAAATACAGCCAGCCCTTTAAGCTCATCCGCATATCCCCAGCGCTGCGCGGGGGTTTTGGACCTTATGAAGCGGTCGAAGGGATTCATGGATCCGTCCTCGCCCTTTTTTCTCAGGGGAGCGGTCTGGGGAGTGGCGATGTATCCGGGGCCTATACCGTTGCACTGTATGTTATACTGACCGTATTCGGAGCAGATATTTCTGGTGAGCATCTTAAGCCCGCCCTTTGCGGCAGCGTAAGCAGACACGGTCTCACGCCCGAATTCACTCATCATTGAACAGGCGTTTATTATCTTGCCGCCTCCCTTCTTTATCATTGCGGGGATGACAGCCTTAGAGCATATGAAGGGACCGGTCAGATCGATGTCTATGACCCTGTTCCATTCATCAAGTGACATCTCCGTCATGGGAATGCGTTTTATGATGCCTGCATTATTTATAAGTATGTCTATCGTGCCGAAGCGTTCTTCGACATCCTTTACAAATGCGTTCACTTCATCCTCTTTTGTTACATCACATACGGAACCGTATATATTAAAGCCGGCCCTCTTGTATTCCTCTATTGCCTTGTTTACCCTTTCTTCATTGGAACTGTTAAAGACCACTGTGGCACCTGCTTCCGCAAGAGCCTTCGCATAGGCCATTCCGAGCCCGTAAGAAGCACCCGTGACCCAGGCTGTTTTTCCTTTTAGACTGAAGCTGTCAAGTATTCCGCTCATTTTTTATCCTCCCGTAAGATCAAGTTATATTATTAAGGTGTTTTCTGTCACACACAGATACTTAAATTATAAATCAGAGGCAGGGGATTTTGTCAATTTTTTGAGTCTGTGATTTTTGACTAAAATGTCAGTTGATTTTATGTGTATTATTACATATTTACATCTGACATGCTAGCATGTTATAGTCGTATTGTATTAACATGTTAGTCCGAAATGCACGGACATTATATCTCTCAAATAATAGGAGGAATGTTTTATGAAGAGGAAAGCATTATCAATCGTATTGGCAGCAACGATGATCGCATCAATGCTCAGTGCCTGCGGTCTTCAGAGCGCAGAACCTGCTGCACCGGCTGCAGAGCCCGCACAGGAGGCAGCCGCAGAGGAAGCTCCCGCTGAAGAGGAAGCTCCTGCTGAGGAAGAGGCAGAGGCACCTGCTGAAGAAGAAGCAGCAGAACCCGAAGCAGCAGCAGCCAACGACCCTAAGGTTACATTTGTTATGGCAGAGGTTAACCCTCTTGACACCATCGTAGGTATGACCGATTCCAAGTTCAAGGAAGAAGTTGAGAGGTTATCAGGCGGTTCTATCGAGATCGACCTTCAGGCAGGCGGTGTTCTCGGATCAGAGAACGATATCCTTGATGGTATGCTTGCTGACAACGGTATCTGCGATATCTCACGTATTTCAGCTTTCTCACTTACAAGCTATGGCGGAACCAAGTCACTGCTTCTTTCACTTCCTTACACATTCGTAAGCAGGGATCACTTCTGGAATTTCGCGCAGAGTGATCTTGCAAAGGAGTTCCTTGAGGAGCCCCAGAAGAACGGCGCAGGCGTTCGCGGCCTCTTCTACGGCGAGGAAGGATTCCGCCATTTCTTTTCGGCTAAGGAAATTAAGGGTATTGAAGATCTTAAAGGCATGAAGATCCGTGTTTCCAATGACCCGGTTATGAACGGTCTTGTTGAAGGTCTTGGCGCATCACCTACAGTTGTTGCTTTCGGTGAGCTTTACTCAGCACTCCAGACAGGCGTTGTTGATGCAGCCGAGCAGCCTATTGCCAACTACAAGTCCAATGCATTCCCTGAGGTTGCAAATAACATAATCCTTGACGGACATACACTTGGCGCTATCGAAGTCATCATTACCGATTCCGCATGGGATAAGATGACTCCCGCACAGCAGGAGGCAATGATGGAAGCAGGCAAGCTCGCAGGTGAGTACTGCAAGGAGATATCAGCCGACAAGGAAGCAGAAGTTCTTCAGCAGCTTAAGGATGAGGGATGCAATGTCATCGAAGTTACTGATATCAAGCCTTGGCAGGATGCTGTAGCTAAGGTTATCGAGGAGCAGGTTAACACAGATGAGCTCAAGGACCTCTATCAGCAGCTTCTTGACCTCCAGTAATCATT
>DPZM01000200.1 GCA_003535955.1 Lachnospiraceae bacterium
AAGACTTTGCTTGCCAACAAGGATATAGTAATGAGCAGGGATACCCTGCTTGAAAAGGTGTGCGGGTACGATTACATAGGGGAGACGAACGTTGTGGATGTTTATATTCGTTTTCTCCGATCCAAGATAGATGAAGTATTCGGAGTCAAGATGATCCAGACTGTGCGGGGTGTCGGATATGTCATCAAGTCAGAATGATAAATACATGCATGAAGAAGGGATGTCGTCGATAAGACGAAGGATCCACGGCCTGTGGCTGCATGAAAAGTTAAGACGTTTCTTCTGGGAAGATGTGCTGATCGCGGTAATTATGCATATGATCTTTGTGGTCTCCAATGCGTACATGCACTACGGAGATGCTTTTGTATCAAGGTATAGCGAGAAATGGCATAAAATGACGGGCGGACAGCTTGACAGTGATGAACTTAAGGAATTCCTCATAGAAGTATACGGCAAGGGATCAATGGGCCTCTTTTACAGATATATGCTGATAGCCCTGTCTGCGATTCTTATAGTTCAACTTCTTGGTCTTCTTATAAGCTATCCATTTGAGAACAGGAAGATAAGCAAGATACTGCGTCCCATAAATGAGATAGCATTAAGGGCGGATGAACTGTCACGGATGACTTTTGCCGATGAGGATAAATACAGGGTGATAGAAGATGCCCTTGATAATATTGAACCCGGCGAGGATGATAAGTTAAGCTTCAATAACTCGGATCTTAAGGGAGTTGAAGCGGCCATGAACAACCTCTTAACAAGGATGAGGGAGAGCTACAGGCAGCAGGCAAGGTTTGTAAATGATGCGTCCCATGAATTGCGTACGCCAATAGCGGTCATTGAAGGCTACGCGAATATGTTAAAGCGCTGGGGCAAGGATGATGAGAAGGTTCTGGAAGAATCGATCACCGCAATCTCGCATGAGTCCGAGCATATGAAGCATCTGGTGGAACAGCTTCTTTTCCTTGCACGCGGTGATTCCGGAAAGACGGTGCTTGAGCTTAAGGAAACATCATTAAATGACCTGATGCGGGAAATATACGAGGAATCGCTGATGATAGATGAGGATCATCCATACAGGTACAAGCCTTATGAAGAGGATGTTAAGCTGCAGGCAGACGAGGGGATGTTAAAGCAGGCGGTCCGCATTTTGATCGATAATGCAGCCAAATATACAAAGAGCGGGGATGAGATAATCCTTTCGGTAGGCAGGAATGATGACGGACATCCCTATTTAAGGGTTCAGGATACCGGTATCGGTATGGCCGAAAAGGATATGGAGCATATGTTTGAACGCTTCTACAGGGCCGATGAAGCAAGGAATACCCAGGGGACGGGACTTGGCCTTTCGATAGCAAAATGGATAGTCGACAAGCATAAGGGACACTTTGAGATCACTTCAGTTACAGACCTTGGTACGAGGATAAGTATTGTTTTATAAACATATGGTATTTTTTTTCTAAAATGATATAATACAGCTTGGATTACTTGAATTTACGAGGCTGCTGATGAAAGAAAAAAAATATGGCAAACTGAGCAACAAAGCAAAAGCATTAGGCATACTTACGGTATGCCTGATTTTTGTTTGCGTGTGTGCCATATGCTTAAGACTTCAGAACAGGACAAATCAGATAGTTTTCGGAGAAAAAAACCTGGAATTAAAGACTGCATATGCAATAGACGGAAATATCAGGTCTGAGGCTCCATCAGAATCGGAAGATTACACCTTTGCCACCAAGCCCTTTATTCTTCCGGCGGGGGACTATATGATCGAGCTGGTTTACATGTCATCGGCTCCGGGATATATTTATGTACAGGGAAACAATGATTGTGTATTCAGCATTGATCTTCCCGTAACATACGGTGAGAATCAGATCATCACAGACGGCCACCTTTCTCTGGTTGTCGGAACCGACAAGGGCCGTATGAAGTTCTATCAGACCGGTGACGGACTGATAGAGATAAAAAAGTTGAGGATAATGTCCGACAATCATATCTACAATGACTATTATGTCATTATCGGGCTTGCTGCCCTTATATCTATTGCCCTCATTGTAATAATACTTGTGTTCAACAGGCTCCGTTTGTCAAGGATCGGGTTTTCATATATAGGTCTGCTCATCATCGCAATGATCTTAGTGAATATCCCCTTCTGTATTAAGGGGACCTATTATGAGGTGGATACACAGGCTCACATGAAGCGGATCGAGGCTATAGCTCAGGGGATAAGGGACGGGCAGTGGCCTGTTCTTATAGGGCCCAATTACGCGAACCATTACGGTGAGCTTGTTGCCCTGCAGCCCGGACTTTTCCTATATTTACCGGCATTTCTGCGCCTGTTAAACGTTACTGTCCCTACGGCCTACAACATTTGCATGATATTTGTAAATATTGCAACGGCGGTCGCTGCGGTTGTATGCGGTGAAAGATATTTCACATCATTGAGATGGGGTATTGTTGCGGCGGTATTCTATCTTGTTGAGCCATTCAGACTGTATGTGATGATGGCTCTCGGAGCGGGAGCAGGTATGGGTACTGCACTTATATTTCTGCCGTTTCTTCTGGTGGGACTTCATGAGACCATGGACAGGGGCGGATTCAGATGGAAGTATATAACCGTAGGGTTATGGGGAATGGCGTGCTCGCATGTTATGGGTTTTGCCCTGGCAGTGCTGGTCATGATCATATATATTCTTTTCCATATAAAGCAGCTGTTCAACAAGGATGTTTTTATCGCACTTGTTAAGGCTGCTTTTGCCTTTATCATACTCACGGTGGGTGTTCTGGCACCCTTTATCGGATACTATTTCACTGACTGGAACAGGACTGCGCTTCAATGGACCGATTTCTACCATTTTCCGGTTGAAAGGGTAAGGGAAGTGTTAAATGTGATATCGCTTCTGGTTATTGTGATCTCATATATTGCGCTGAGAAAAACGGTTCATATTTCGCGGTTTGGAAGAGGCATTTTCCTGACAGGCTTTATATCAATCCTTATGTCGCTCCCGATCTTTCCGTGGTTTCTTTTCGGGAAAATTCCTGCTGTTGATTCTTTCTTATCCATGATGCAGTACCCGATGCGCTTCCACTTTGCGGCTGTACTTCCAATGGCCTTTGTGGCAGCTGAAGCGGTATGCTCAAACATGGATTCAAGACGTAAGCACCGTAAGGCTGTTATGTGTTCGATCGTCGGCCTTCTTGGCCTGGGAGTTGCAGCAAATTACATCACCTTTTACAATGCCGAGAAACTCTTTGATGATCCGGTGACGGGTGAGATCAATACTCTTATGGAGGATTACCTGCCGGGCGGAACACTGACGGAATGGTATGATAACGATACGGGTGAATTCTCGGATTATGATAAGGTTGAAGCATATTCGTATTCCAAGATAAATACGCATGTTGACTGCACGTATACTTCAAGTGATGATGGACAGTATATGGAATTCCCTCTCTTCTATTATGAAGGATATGCAGCATGTGATCAGAACGGTATCCCTCTTAAGGTTGAAAAAGGGGAACATAACAGGGTAAGGGTTTACCTTAATAAGTCATATGAGATTCAGGAGCTCCATCTTTCATTTGTAGTGAAGAGGACCTACAAACTCCTGTTTTTCTTCTCACTTGCTGCCTGCGTTGTCTGGTTTACTTATAACATAGGATTTCTTGCATACAGGGCGGTAAGGTCAGGCAGAATTACGTA
>DPZM01000004.1:0-1914 GCA_003535955.1 Lachnospiraceae bacterium
CTACCCTCGTAAGCTTTCCGTTGTTGGTATACAGGTCATAGCCGGCCGTATAGCCGTTACATATCACTACACCGAATACCTGCTGTTCTTTATCAAGACTAAGTGTAATGGTCTCACCGACGCCCGTACCCGCAACCCCCTCACACCATACCGTTGCAGGATCGCCATCCACAAGATTCATTCCCGAATAAGATTTACCTGCCGCATCGGGAAGCTGAGATGATGTTGCAACAGAAGCTACCTTTATCTTCTCATCACGGTATCTTCCGTATAAAAGGGTTACGCCATATCTGCTGTCAGGATTCTTTTCGAATAAAATATCAGCATATCCCAGAAATGACCTGCTTCCTCCATTATCTTCGTAGAAGGCAGGCCCCGTAAGAAGTATATTATCCTCATCCTCAAAAAACTGCATATGATCCATCATATGCCAGGGATCTCCGTCCCCGTAGGAAACCAGAATGTACCCATCCTCGATATGCTCATATTCTGTAGGTGTATAATCTTCCTCTCCGTATATATCCTTAAACAGTTCCTCCGCATCCTCTACCGGGATGATCGAGTCGGCATCATATCCTTCCACTCCCGATTTAACAGGAATCGCGCCATACAGCTTCGAATCGCCCCACATCAGCGCATCTATTATCTGATGGCGCAGGGCTGCCCTCTTATAATTATCCATCTGTGAAAAGATCATTCCTTTTTCATCGAGAACACGTGAGAAGGTCACACACCGGGCAATATCGGAGAGTATTTCTTCATTTGCCGGACGAACGGCCTCTGTTTTTCTGAGAAAGTCTGTTTTCTCTATACATTCTGACTCGGTCAGATTAATTCTTTCTGCTTCCTCTTTATTCTCCGCCCCTTCTTCGGATTCTTTCCTGTCCTTGTTTTTTTCTTTTTCAGGTGACTTTTCTTCAGCCTCACTCTCTTCTTTTGCAGGCTCCGATTCCGCAACCTGTAAGGATTCATCCGTCACATCTGTTTTTACGGGCTTGCCTTCATTACTGTTACATCCCGTAAAGCTCAGGCTGCATATAATACATATTATCGCAACAAGTACATTTTTCATGATTCCTTCCTTACCCCTTCATTCTTTTTACCGGCTTTGATATATAAGTCGATGGGATCATCAGATCTTTTGATCCTCAAATGAATATTTCCCGAGGTTTTTATAAGTTATTATGAAAAGGATTATCACAAAAATAAAGAACACAAGCACCGACAGTCCTGTTCCCCTCATCAGACAATAATCATAAAATCCGTGAAGAAGAACAGAGGTCAGAAGAGCCATCTTCTTATATCTTTTCACGCCACGTTTGGAACCGTAAGCATCACAGAGCTTGGCCAGCCCGTAATTATATCCCATATAAACCGCAAATACCGCATGCCCCGGTATGGCAGTCAGCGCACGCATTATGGCATTCCCAAACCCGTTAGACAATACGTAAGCGATGTTTTCCAATATGGCGAATCCCATGCTCACCGATACAGCATACACGATCGCATCAAATGTATAATTGAACTCAGGATTATTCCAGGTGATCCTCTTAAGAAAGAACAGCTTGCATCCCTCTTCAACAAGTGCCGTGGCAATAAAAGCATCGACCGCAATACGTATTATACTGCCCGAATCACCCCATATTGCATCTAAAATACAGCTTGCGATAATCTCGAGTATAAGAGCCGGAATGACCGATAAAGCACCTGCAATAAGCAGTTTTTTAATAAGGCCCGCCGGTTCCTTCTCTATTGTATCCTGTTTATATACCTTATAGACGATAAAAGCTCCGGGCGCGATCGCAAGTAATAGCAGATATCTCATGTTTTCTCCTTATGAATTATGTAATGATGAAATAAGTTGCGGCATTCCGATCATTTGCCTGCTTAAGATGACGTATACGAACTGCTGTT
>DPZM01000004.1:1967-3396 GCA_003535955.1 Lachnospiraceae bacterium
GAATCCATAACCGCATCTATTGCCAGTATAACAGCTATTAATCCTACTTCGTCATGCGTATCATATATATTGAGTTCAAAACTGTCGCCCCAGCTCATCCACACCTTATGCACAGATGCTATCTCATTTCCCTGTTCCATTATCGTGTAGTCATGTGCCAGGAAATCTCCTTCCACAGTCCAGTTTTTACCAAGGATATGATATCTTGGCTTAAGAAAAGTAAACTCTTTTATGATCTCAGCTGTTTTTTCACCATTAACGAATACATAGAAGCGTGGCATAATGGATAGCAGCTTCTTCTGTACGAGAGCAACCTCTTCCTCGTTTGAGTCATAAACATGGAGTTTAGTCCCGAGTGTAAATACTTCTCCCTCCACCCGGTATCTGTTTTCGCCATTTTCATCAGTTATATGGAATTTGGCTCCTATTGAGAATACTTTCTGTTTGATATAGAGTTTCATGACATTAATGCTCCTTATAAATTATCTATATTGATTCTTTCTCTTCTTACCGATATAGAGCTTCTCATCCGCGCGTTTCATACATGCGTATACTGTATCATTACTGTCGGTCATTTCATCAAAACCTATGCTTACCGACAATTCATACGGTATATGATTTTTCTGCTTTTTCTCCGACAGGATACTGTGGATCATCCCCGTTATCTTCTCAGGACTTTCATCCGAGTCCGGAGTCCGGATGATTATCAAAAACTCATCCCCACCATATCTGCCAAGAAAAACCGATGCTTTTATTCTTTCACATGCCTGTCTGAGTGTTTCGGAGACTATGATAAGCGCACGATCCCCTTCCGCGTGACCATATGTATCATTGATACTCTTAAATCGGTCAATATCTATCATCATGATGATAACCCTTGAATTATCGGTGTAATAGATCTGTTCCATGTAACGGTTGATATGACCGCGGTTATTTAACTGTGTAAGATCATCAACAGAGATCAAAGACCGGGTGTTCTGTATATAAAACCACAGCCACATGACAGTACACCCAAAACAGAAGGTCGGTGCATTAAGAGCCACAACCTGGATCAGACCGAATACCATTACCGCTATCGGGATGCTCCCTATAAGGAGATACCGTTTCCTTTCTTCCCTTGACCTCGAATTCTTTGCGCGTTGTATTGAAAGAATAAAAGCTGCCCAGAGATAAAATGATGGAATGGAAATCATAAAGATATAATATATACCGTTTAGTTCGCCTCTTTCATTGATCCAGTAGAGAGGATCCGCCAGATAGGCAATAATTATGAACAGAGTGGAAATGATCACGGGCAGATATATCAGGCGCCTTTTTCTTATGTCATTGCAAAAGGTCATCTTCTCGGAAACGGCTATGAACATGAATACTCCATATGCCATAAGCAGCATAAGGATATAATTTGTAAAATTAAACAGAACCGCGAATA
>DPZM01000004.1:3534-5339 GCA_003535955.1 Lachnospiraceae bacterium
CTGAACCAGATCTCCTTCTCCTGTTTTGTGTGATACATTCTGTTATTTATCAGGATTATAGACAATATTACCACACAGACCAGGCTTGCTTCCGTATAGAATACAAAATAATCAAAGCCCATTTTCATATCCTTTCAGACGAAAAATCCGTTGATGCTTCCTGCTGATATAAAGCCTGTACTGCTCACAAGTGTTTAAAAAGCACCCTTTCATCCCTGATCTTTATCGCGGGCACATTCCGAAACAGCCCCTCGCAGAACCTTTATGCCATGATCAAGTCCGTTCATGATAAAGCTAAGACACTCCTTTACAGCCTTCGGACTTCCCGGAAGATTTACGATGATCGATTGACCGCGGATGACGGATACCCCTCTTGTTAACATTGCCCGGTCCGTTATCTCCATTGATCTGTATCTTATATACTCCGCAATTCCGGGAGCGTTTCTGTCCGCCACCTCGAGTGTGACTTCCGGCGTGATGTCGCGAAGCGAAAATCCCGTTCCGCCGCTTGTTATTACAAGATCCGCCTCACGTCCGTCACACATCCGTATAAGTTCGGCCTTCAGACGATTTTTATCGTCCGGAATGACTATCGTTTCTATGATCTCATATCCGTTTTCGGTCAGTATTTCGCAGGCCGCAGGTCCGCTAAGGTCCTCGCGCACACCAAGTGACGCCTTATCGCTGAGTGTGATCACCGCCGCCCTGAAGGGTCTGTTCATATCGGGATATCGGATAAGGACACCGTCTCCTTTTCTGATCTCGCCCCCCTTTATCACCTCTGAAAAGATACCCTGATGAGGCATTATACACTCGCCCATCCTCTTATATATCCTGCAGTGTGTGTGGCATTCCTTTCCTTTCTGGGTCACGCGGACCGATGCCTGTCTGTCACCATCTCCTATAGTAAGGATAGTTCCCACCGGAAGGCTGACGAGGTCGATCCCGTCGATAACGAGATTCTCGCCGAAATCCCCGGATCTGACACCCGCTCCCCTGCTGTTGAACTCGTCAATACGGCTCCCCGATAAAATGCTCACCTGTCTGTGCCATTTCCCTGCATGGGCATCGCCTTTTATACCTTCTCCCTCAACAAGCTCGGCCGTTTCCGTTTCCGTCTTCTCCACGCCCCGCTCCTTACTGATACAGATAGCCCTGATCTTTCCGGCTGCATTTTCCATTTCCTGTTCCTCCTTATCCGCCTATCGCAGACATAGTAAGCTTTTCGGTTATTTTTTCTTCTTGTGTAAATGAATGCGAATCAGGCTTGGACAGTATGCACTGCAAAATAGCGCTTGCAAGTCTTTCCTTTTTTTCTGCCCCGGAAGCATCCTGTCTTATTATACTTTTTATATCAACCCCTGTATCATAACACAGGCAGCTTTTGAGGTAACCCTTTGAAGTCAGCCTGATACGGTTGCATTCATCACAGAATTTGCCGTGAATGGCACTTATAAATCCTATTCTTCCGATATATCCGGATATATTATAATACACGGCAGGACCGTTCCCGGGCCGGCCTGCCGCCGTCATACCATCATACAAAGCTTTTATCCGTGGTATCAGCTTGTCATGGGGGATCCCGGGAAGATCCTTACCGTATCCTATGGGCATAAGTTCTATGAAGCGAACGTCCACAGGCTGATCTTCGGCCAGTCCGATCAAAGCCTTTAAGTCTCCCGGAATGCCCGCTTCACCTTCCTCTTTCTTTCCAAAATATTTGTCCCAGTCGACGGATACCGCATTTATCTTTACGGGAATGTTACATTTTACGGCCCTGTCCAGTCCTTCCAGAACTTCTCCCA